>NZ_WHPN01000415.1 GCF_009735685.1 Streptomyces lycii
GCCAGGGGATGGACGTCCGCGGTCACACGCTCGTGTGGCACTCGCAGCTCCCGGGCTGGGTCGGGCAGCTGGGCAGCGGCCAGCAGGTCCGCGACGCGATGAACAACCACATCAATGAGGTGATGGGCCACTACAAGGGCCAGATCCACTCGTGGGACGTGGTGAACGAGGCGTTCCAGGACGGCAGCAGCGGCGCCCGGCGCAGCTCGCCGTTCCAGGACAAGATCGGCGACAGCTGGATCGAGGAAGCCTTCGTGACGGCCCGCGCGGCGGACCCGGACGCCAAGCTCTGCTACAACGACTACAACACCGACGACTGGAGCCACGCCAAGACCCAGGCCGTGTACAACATGGTCAAGGACTTCAAGGCGCGGGGCGTGCCGATCGACTGTGTCGGCCTGCAGTCGCACTTCAACCAGCAGTCGCCGGTCCCCGCGAACTACCAGGAGACGCTGCAGAACTTCGCCGATCTCGGCGTCGAGGTGCAGATCACCGAGCTGGACATCCAGAACGCCCCCGCCGACAGCTACCGGCAGGTCGTCGAGGCGTGCCTGGCCGTCAGCAAGTGCACCGGGATCACCGTCTGGGGCATCCCGGACCACTACTCCTGGCGGGCCGAGCAGAACCCGCTGCTGTTCGACCGCAACTACAACAAGAAGCCGGCCTACGACGCGGTGCTCCAGGCACTCAACTCCTGACCGGTCCGTTCCACCCCGCACCTTCGCCGCGCGGCGACCTTTCGAGGTCGTCGCGCGGCACGCGTTTCACCGAGAACTTCCGGGGTTCCGGCCGGTGCTCCTCGTTCAGCTTGATCGAATACGTGCTGGTCAGAAAGTCAAGAGAGGAATCAGGGCGCAGGCGGTCGGCTCGTCCGTCGCGCCGTATCCCGCCAACTCCCGGAAAACTTGCGAAAGTTTCATGGGTTTGCCCAACTCGGGGCAGGTGCAGGCGCCTTGATGGAGGCACATCACCGCAGGTCAAGGTGGTTTACGGTCGAGTAGGGCCGGGTTTTCACACCGAAAACTTTCCGGAAACATGCCGTTGACGTGGGCTCACATGCGGGCGCATACTCCCCAACGATCGATGCCGCGCGGTACGCCGGGCCAAGTGCTCACGGGCCGTTCGGCACCCTCATTGCACCGCGCCCCACCCCCACCCCCAGCCGTGCCCGGACGATTCCTCGACCGCAGTCCGGGCCCCGGAAGAAGAGGTAGCAATGATCAACGAGTCATCGGCCGGGCGAGGCCCCGGCCGCCCCAGATCCCGCACCCGGAAAGCTCTCGCGATGGGCATGGCCGGCGTCGTCGCCTCGATCGGTCTCGTCACCGTCTCGGCCGGCACGGCGGAGGCCGCGAGCACCCTGGGTGCGGCGGCGGCGGAGAAGGGCCGGTACTTCGGTGCCGCCGTAGCGGCGAACCGCCTCGGTGAGTCGCAGTACGCGACCACGCTGAACCGCGAGTTCACCAGTGTCACGCCGGAGAACGAGATGAAGTGGGACGCTCTGGAGGGCTCCCAGAACAACTTCAACTTCGGCAACGCGGACCGGATCGTGCAGCACGCGCAGGGCCAGGGGATGGACGTCCGCGGTCACACGCTCGTGTGGCACTCGCAGCTCCCGGGCTGGGTCGGGCAGCTGGGCAGCGGCCAGCAGGTCCGCGACGCGATGAACAACCACATCAATGAGGTGATGGGCCACTACAAGGGCCAGATCCACTCGTGGGACGTGGTGAACGAGGCGTTCCAGGACGGCAGCAGCGGCGCCCGGCGCAGCTCGCCGTTCCAGGACAAGATCGGCGACAGCTGGATCGAGGAAGCCTTCGTGACGGCCCGCGCGGCGGACCCGGACGCCAAGCTCTGCTACAACGACTACAACACCGACGACTGGAGCCACGCCAAGACCCAGGCCGTGTACAACATGGTCAAGGACTTCAAGGCGCGGGGCGTGCCGATCGACTG
>NZ_WHPN01000416.1 GCF_009735685.1 Streptomyces lycii
CGGGGAGCCCCTCGCCGGGACCGCCGGGCTCTCGGTCCGGCGCGGGCGTACCGAGGCGCTGCGCCGGGTGGACCTCACCGTGCGGCCCGGCGAGACGGTGGCCCTGATGGGCCGCAACGGCGCGGGCAAGTCGACCCTGCTGAACACCCTGGTCGGCCTGCACGAACCGGCGGGCGGCAGCGCCCGCGTCGGCGGTCTGGTCCCGCACCGCACCTCCCCGCGGGAGCTGATCCGCCGGGTCGGACTCGTACCGCAGGAGCCGCGCGACCTGCTGTACGCCGACACGGTCGCCGCCGAGTGCGCGGCGGCGGACGAGGACGCGCGGGCGGCGCCCGGCAGCTGCCGGGCCCTGGTCACCGGGCTGCTGCCGGGCGTCGCGGACCACACGCATCCGCGGGACCTGTCGGAGGGCCAGCGGCTGGCGCTCGCGCTGGCCGTGGTGCTGACGGCCCGCCCCCCGCTGCTGCTGCTCGACGAGCCGACGCGGGGACTGGACTACGAGGCCAAGGCCCGGCTCGTGGGCGTCCTGCGCGGGCTGGCGTCGGAGGGACACGCGGTCGTGCTGGCGACCCACGACGTGGAACTGGTGGCGGAGCTGGCGGACCGGGTCGTGATCCTGGCCGACGGCGAGGTGGTCGCGGACGGCCCGACGGCCGAGGTGGTGGTCTCCTCCCCGGCGTTCGCACCGCAGGTGGCGAAGATCCTCGCGCCGGAGCGCTGGCTGACGGTGCCGCAGGTCCGGGACGCGCTGGCCGGGCCCGGCCGCGCGGCCGGGGAGGGCTCCGCATGACCGGGCCCGGCGCCGCCGCCCGGCGGAAGCCTTCCGCGGACCGGCGGGCGCGGACGGACCGGCAGGCGCGGGCGGTGCGGCTCGGCCCGCGGTCCGTGGCGGCCCTGGCGCTGGTCGGCGCGGTCGGCGTGATGGCGTTCGGCTGGCCGCTGCTGGCCGATTCCGCGTCCGGACTGGCGCACTCCAAGGACGCGCCGTGGCTGTTCGCGGCGCTGCTGCCGCTGCTGGTGGCCGTGGTCGTGGCGACGATCACGGAATCCGGGCTGGACGCGAAGGCGGTGGCGATGCTGGGTGTCCTGGCTGCGGTCGGCGCGGCGCTGCGGCCGCTGGGTGCCGGCACCGCGGGCCTGGAACCGATGTTCTTCCTGATGGTCCTCAGCGGCAGGGTGCTGGGGCCCGGCTTCGGCTTCGTGCTGGGCGCGGTGACCATGTTCGCCTCGGCGCTGCTGACGGGCGGGGTCGGGCCGTGGATGCCGTTCCAGATGCTGTCCATGGGCTGGGTGGCGATGGGCGCCGGTCTGCTGCCCGGGCCGGACCGGCTGCGGGGGCGCCGGGAACTGCTGCTGCTCGCGGGCTACGGGGCCGTCACCTCGGTGCTGTACGGCACGGTGATGAACCTCCAGGGCTGGCCCTACATCAGCGGCCCGGGAACGGGGATCTCCTTCGTCCCCGGCGATCCGCTGAACGAGAACCTGGTGCGCTTCGCGGCGTACTGCCTCGCCACCTCGCTGGGCTGGGATCTGCCGCGCGCCGCGCTGACCGCCGTGCTGACGCTGACGCTGGGCGGCACGGTGCTCCGGTCGCTGCGCCGGGCCACCCGGCGGGCCGCGTTCGAGGCTCCGGCCCTCTTCGCGGACGCGGCGGACACGGGCACCGGCGCCGGTCCCGGCCGCTCCGATGCCGGTGCCGGTCCCGGGCCGCTCTGAGGTCGGCCCCGGTCCCGGGCGCTTCGGCACCGGCGCCGGCCCCGGCCACCCCGGCGCGGGTCCCGGGCACTCCGATGCCGGTGCCGGTCCCGGGCGCTCCGGCGCCGACCTCTCCGGTCCCTGCCGCTCCGGCCCCGGTAACGCCTGCTGCCGGCCGCCCTCCGAGGGCCCGACAGGCCCTTCCAGAGGCGGCCGCTGAGCCTTCCGGAAGACCTTCGCGCGGCACCCTTGCCAAGAGTTACTGGTGAGTTTTACCCTCGGTAACGCCACTGCACTTGGCATGCACTCTTCATTCACCCCGTGCGCACTTCTCGCGGTTTCCGCACGTCCGCAGCTCCCGTACGACCCGCACGACCCGCACCTCGTACGCCCTGCACGACCTGCACTCCTGCACCTCAGCACGTCACGCGCACCGCGCACGTCCTGCACCTCAGCACGTCGCACGCACCGCGCACGTCCGCGTCTCCGCACGTCGCACCGCGCAGGCACCACTCCCCGGCCACGGCCCCGCGCGGTCCGGCGGCGCAGCCCGTCACGCCCATCGACCGAGGGGAAACGATCATGAAGGACGCTCAGGGCGGACACGTCACCGGACGGGTCCGCTGGCGGAAGTTCGCCGCGCTGGCCGTCCCCGGCCTCGCCGTCACCGGGGCCCTCGCGGTCGCCCTGGCCAACGGGGCGCTCGCCGCCTCGTTCGCCGTGTCCGGCCAGCAGTTCAAGGTCTCCGCCGACAGCCTGGAGGGCGACGGGTTCGTCCAGTACGGCAGCGTCGACACCAATGTCCGCGGCGAGCTGCTGCCCGTCGCCGTCACCGGGGTGAAGAAGGCCGAGATCAGCAATCTCTGCCAGTCCGTGCTCACCACCCTGCCGGTCATCGGCGACATCTCGCTGAAGCTCTCCGCGGGGTCCGGCGGGAAGCGGGTCGAGGCCACCGATCTGCTGCTGGACGCCACCTATCTGGCCGGTGACGCCTCGTTCAACAACATCGAGATCGGCCGGGACGCCTCCACCCTCGACAAGGGGCCCGCCAAGGCCCGCGGCATGCAGGACATGTTCGCGCAGCAGGCGGACGACGTCCGGATGACCGGCATGAAGCAGACCGCCTGGGCGACGACCGCCGGCACCTTCCGGCTCTCCGGGCTCAGCATGAAGATCCACAAGGGCAGGACGGAGTGTTTCTGAGGTGCCGGACACCGACCGGAACACCCCCGCCCGGCCCGGTCCGGCACCGGACCGCACGGCCGGCCGCGAACGCGTCGGCCCGCGCGCCCGGTGGCGGCGCTGGCGGCGGAGCCGGCCCTTCTGGGGCGGGCTCGCCACCGTCGTCGCCGGTACGGAGATCTGCCTGATCCCGCTCGCGCCGGTCGAGGTGATGCTGCACCAGGGCATCGCGGGCCTGCCGTCCGTACTGCTCGCCCTGATCATGATCGTGCTGGGGCTGAGCGCCTGGTTCGCACCCCACTACCGCGGGCTCGCGGGCGTCGTCACCGTGCTGCTCGCCGCCGCCGCGCTGGTGATGTCCAATCTCGGCGGCTTCTTCGTCGGCACCCTGCTGGGCATCGCCGGCGGTTCCATGATCTTCGCCTGGCGGCCCGTGCCGTCCCGGGCGGAGGGGGACCCGGCCGGGGACCGGCCGGACGCACCGGGCCCCTCGTCGGGCACCGGCCCGGCCACGGCCACGGCCCCCTGAGGCGGCCGGGCCCGCCCCCGGGCCCGGCCGGTCCTCCGCACCCCCACCCGTACATCCACCCGACACACCCACCCGTACAAGGAGACCCCCATGACGCGACGCTCCTCAACGGCCCGTGCCCTCCTCGCCTGTGGCACCGTCGCCGCCACCGCGGCGGCCGTCGCCCTGACCGGCGCGAGTTCGGCCGGCGCGGCCCAGGACGCCGCCGCAGCGGCCCCCACCACCGTCTCCCCCGCCGGTGACCACTTCGCCGCCACCCTCAGCGGCGATGCCACCTTCACCGCCGGATCGGTGACCGTCACCTGCACCGTCTCCACCTCCGTGCCCACCGACCCCGCGGGCACGGACGCCAACAACCAGATCCCGGCCGCCCCGGGCAACACCAACGCGGACGGCCCGGTCGCCAGCACCATCAATCCGCCCACCTACAGCTCGTGCAGTTCCAGCCTCCCCGGGGTGAGCGTCACCGTCACCACCAGCGGCACCTGGGGCGTCTCGATGCAGCACGGCGACCCGGTCGGCGCCACCCTCACCATCCCGCAGGGCGGCTTCCTGCTGGAGACCAGCGGCCTGGCGTCCTGCACCGTGACGGCCGCCCCCGACGGGGACGCGCCCGTGGCGGCGACGTGGACGAACGGCGAACCGTCGCAGCTCGACTTCACCGACGCCGAGGTCCCGGTGACGGTGGAGGGCGGCTTCGGCTGCCCGACCAGTTCCGAGGTCTCGGTGTTCAACGCGGTCTACGAGGTCACCGATGTGACCGACCCGGCGGCGCAGATCACCGTGACCGGCTGATCCGGCACCTGGCCGGCACCGGTCGTCCCGCACCGGCTGTCCCGGACCGGCGGGCCTGTCGCCGGCCGGACCGTCACCGGCAGGACTGACGTCTGTCCGACCGTCACCGGCCCGACCGTCACCGGCCGGTCTCCGGCCGGCGGCGGTGCAGCACGCATCCGTACGGACCCGGCGCGCGACGGGTCCGTACGGGCGCCGGCCACCACCCCCGAACCTTGGACGCGAACGACGGACCGCGGACCACGGACCACGGACGGCCAACGGCCAACGGCCAACGGAGGACGGCGCGAAAGGAGGACGGCGAAAGGAGGACGGAGGTACGGCACCAGCCCGGTCGCCACACCCGGCCGCCCTCGCGCCCCACCGAACCGTCCCCGCGCTCCACCGACCGCCCTCGCGCTCCACAGACCGTCCTCATGCTTCACCGACCGCCGCCGCCGTATCAGCCGCGCACGGCGCCCCGGCCCACCCGGCCGGTGTCCCGCTCAGTCGTCCTGGCCCGTGGAGCTGCCGGCGAGTGCGGGCCCGGCCGGTGAGCCGGGACCCGGTCCCGCGTCACCCTCCGGCCTCGGTGCCGGGAGCGGCACGGGGCCGTCCGGCGAACGTCCGGGCCCGGACGCGCCCGGCGCGGGCTTCCGTACCGGTGCGGTCCCTGCACCCGCGGTCCCTCCCGGAGTACGCCCTGCCGGAGTACGCCCTGCCGGTGGTGTCCCGGCCCGTGGACCGGCCGTGAGCGGGCTGGCTGCCGTTGTGCCGCGCCCCGCCGAAGACGTCCCGCCCGGCCGGTGTTCCGTGCCCGGGCCGCCCGCGGCTCCGCCCTCCGCCGTACGGTCCTCCACAGCCCGGCCCTGCACAGCTGAGACCTCCACAGCCGGGGCCTCCGCAACCGGGGTCTTCGCAGTCCGGTCCGGCGTTCCGTCTCCCGCCGCCCGTTCACCCGCCGCCCGGTGGTCCCCCGGCGCCCGGTCCTCCGCCGTGCGGCCCGCGAGGACGTGGCGCAGGCCGAAACCCGCCGCCACGACCACCGCGCCACCGGCCGCGTCCAGCAGGTAGTGGTTCGCCGTACCGACGATCACCGCCGTGGTCAGCACCGGGTAGAGCACCCCGAGCAGCTTGCCCCACCAGGCGGGCGCCAGCCGCCAGACCACCACCGCACACCACAGGGACCAGCCGACGTGCAGCGACGGCATGGCCGCGTACTGGTTCGAAATGCCCGTCAGCGCCCCGAAGTCCGGGTTGGACAGGTCCTGCGGGCCGTGGGCCGTGTCGATGAAGCCGAGGCCCGGCATCAGCCTCGGCGGCGCCAGCGGATACGCCCAGAAGCCGATCAGCGCCAGCAGGGTCGCGACGGCCAGGGAGGTGCGCGCCCAGCGGTACATCACCGGGCGGCGCAGGTACATCCAGCCGAGCAGCGACAGCGGCACCAGGAAGTGGAACGTCGTGTAGTAGAAGTTCATGCCGGCCTCGAGCCAGCCGGTGCGCGCCACCACCTGGTTGAACCAGTGCTCGATGTCGATGCGCAGCGCCGCCTCGATGTCGAGGATCTGCCACCCGTGCCCCTCCGCGAGCGCCCGGCCGTCGGGGGCCTGGGAGCGTATGTAGGAGTAGACCCAGTAGCCGACGCGTATGAGCAGCAGTTCCAGCACCAGGTTGGGCCGGCTCAGCGGCTGCTTCCAGAACCGCAGCAGCGGCACATGGCGGAGCCGGGACGCCGGGACCGTGGCGTAGGAAGTGGGCACGGGGCGCCGCCACTCGGGCACGTCCCGGGTGAGGAACGGCACCGCGCAGGCGGCGGCCAGCGCGGCGAACAGCGGAGCGTTGTCGCCGAGGAAGCCGACCACCTGGAGGTTCGGCATCAGGGCGTCCCGGTGCATCGTCATGACCAGGATGACGAGCACCGGCCACACCAGCCGGTCGGCGCCGCGCCGCCCGACCCGGCCCACCGCGGCGAGCAGGATCCACAACTGCTGGTGCTGCCATGCCGTCGGCGAGACGGCGACCGCGACGCAGCCGGTGAGCGCCACGGCCAGCAGCCACTGCCCGTCGGCGGCGTAACGCGCGGCGCGGCGCAGCCCGAGCACCGCGACGGCCGCGGCGAGCGCCAGGAACAGCACGACCTCCACCGGGCCCTGGAGCCCGAGCCGGAGCAGCACCCCGTGCAGCGACTGGTTGGCGAGGTCGTCGGCGGGCGCGCCGAGTCCGGCGCCCGCGACATGGTGCAGCCAGTACGCCCAGGAGTCGTCCGGGGCCGCCGCCCAGGCCAGCGCCGAGCAGCCGGCGAAGGTGCCCGCCGCGACGGCCGCGGCCCGGCGGCGCCCGGTCAGCCACAGCAGCGGCGCGAACAGCAGCACGGTCGGTTGGAGCGCTGCCGCGGCGCCTGTGAGGAGGCCGGTGGTCCGGGCCGAGCAGCGCGGCAGGAAGGCGACGAGCACGAGCAGCACGGGGACGATGCCGGTCTGGCCGAGGGCGAAGGTGTTGCGGACCGGCACCGACAGCACGAGCAGCCCGATCACGGCCGGCACCGCGAACAGCGCGGCGCGCCGCGACGACGGCCCCGGCAGCATCCGCGCGGTGACCATTCCGAGGGCGGCGACCAGCAGCAGGGTGCCGAACGTCCACACCACGCCGAGGCTCTGCTCGGCGGCCCGGGTGAGCGGCGTGAACACCAGGCCCGCGAAGGGCGTTCCGGTGAAGGACCCCGTGTCGTAGAGCGGATCGCCGGCCCGCAGCACTCCGTTCTCGCCGATCCAGGTCGCCAGGTCCGTCAGCCGCTCCTCGGGCGGCAGCCGCAGCACCGCGGCGGCCTGCCGTACGGCCAGCAGCGCCACCAGGAGCCACAGCGCCCCCAGCGTGATGACCGTCCGGGATTCCGCGGGCTGCCACACCGGCCCGCGCCTCTGCGCATTCGCCACGCCCCGTCGCTCCCCCTCCGCCCGCGCCGGCGCGGGCCCACTGATGCGTCCCCCGGGCAGACGCAGGAAACCCTGTGGCCACCTGACTGCCGCCATCCTGTTGCTCGAAACCGAACATTAGATGTGCCGGGCCGGGAATCCCACCTCACCCCCGGGCACACCGCGGTGCCCGGCCGGGCCGGGGCCGTGGGGCAGGATGGGCCCATGAGCATCGTCAAGATCAACGTGCTGAGCGTCTCGGAGGAGCAGCGGGAGACCCTGGAGCAGCGCTTCAGTGCCCGCGCGGGGCTGGTGGAGGACTCCGACGGCTTCGAGTGGTTCGAACTGCTGCGCCCCGTCGAGGGCACGGACCAGTATCTGGTGTACACGCGGTGGCGGGACGAGGAGTCGTTCCAGGCCTGGATGGAGGGCCCGATGAAGTCCGCCCACCAGGGCGGCGGCGCGGGCGGGGAGGGCGGCCCGTCAGGGGAGCGGCCGAAGCCGGCGGCGCGGCAGTCGGCGCTGTGGTCCTTCGAGGTCGCGCACCAGGCGTCGCCGAAGACCTGAGCCGACGCGCCCGGCCGGGTCCGGCCGGGTCCGGCCGGGTCCGGTCCGGTCCGGTCCGGTCCGGTCCGGTCCGGTCCGGTCCGCAGCGGCATACGGGCCGGCCGGGAGCACGGGCCGCGCGTCCGCGGAGTCCTCGTCCTCGTAACCGGCGGCCCGCAGCGCCGGGACGACCAGCGGCGTCGGGCCCGGCACACGGCACACGGCACGACACACGACGCCCGGCGCCCCGCATCCGCGCGCCCGCTCGCCCGCGCGCCCCTCCGTCCGCCGTGACGGCAGGTCCCGTCGCATGCCCGCACAGGTCCCGTCGCATGCCCGCACAGGTCCCGCCGCATGCCGGCACGGGTCCCGGCGCGTACGGACAAGTGCCCCGCCCGGACCGCGGCGCCGGGCTGCCGGGCCGGGTCCACCGAGCGGTTCTGCCGCGAACGCGGAAGGGCCCGGCCGGGTGCACCGCCGCACCCCGGCCGGACCCGGCCTGTGTCGATCCGTCAGAGCCGCAGCAGCCGCTCCGTCAGATCGCGGTAGTCCCGCAGCGCGTTCCGCAGTTCCTCCGTCGCGGCGTTGCCGTCGCCGTTCCCGTCGTGGCCGTGCCAGGAGGCGCGGAGTGCCCGGCGCCGCTCGGTGAGCGAGTCGGCGAACCGCGCCGCCAGGTCGGCGAACAGCGCGTCGGCCTCCTCCACGGACCGCTGCGGGCTGTCGACGAACCCGGTGACCGCCTCCTGGAGGCGCTGCGTCGCCCGGTCCGACTCGTGCTGCGGCAGCACGGGCCCCGGCGCCACGACCGGCCCCGCGCCCGGGCCGCCCTGCACGCCCGGGCCGCCCGCATTTCCGCCACCGCCCGGGCCTCCGGCAGCACCCGGGTCTCCGGCACCACCCGCGCCGGACGCACCGGCCGGCGGGTAGGGCTCGCCGCCGGGCACCGGATACGGCTGCTGCGGCACCGGCCCTCCGGCCCCGTACGGCCCGGCGGCGGGCAGGTCACCGGCCGTTCCGGGTCCGGGCGGCGGCGGCGCCGGGGGCTCGGGCGGAGCGGCCGGAGGCGGAGGCGTCCCCGGCATGTCCGGCGTACCGGGTGCCGCGGCGCCGGGGGCGGGGGCGGGTGCACCCGTGTCCCGGGTGCCGGTCCGCTGCCGGGCGCCGAGGTCCCGGTTGCCCGGTGGCCGGGTTCCGGGTTGCGGGGTGCCGATCGGTGCCGTGGCGTCCGGCCGGGGTTCCCGGGCCGCGAGTTCGCCGGGGTGGGCGCCTTCGGCCCCTTCGACGCCGGACCGGCGGTCGCCCGTCACGCCGGGCTGTCCGGTGTGTTCGGTGTGTGCGGTGTGTTCGGTGTGTGCGGTGTGTGGGGCGCGGTCAGTGCCTTGGAAGTGTTCGGTGCGTTCGGTGGGTTCGTCGCGCCGCATCAGACACCGCCCCTCGGCGAGGTGTCCCGGTCCCGGTGGCCGGACGTCCACGGGGCGTGCAGCCGGTCGGACAGCCGCTTGTTGCCGCCCGTGGCGCCGGGCCGGGCGGCGGGGCGCTCGGCGGCGCCGTTGCCCGTACGGTCGCCGGCCCGGTGCCGGACGTTGTCCTGCGGGTGGGTGCCGACCAGGTCCTCGAAGAGCGCGCGGGCGTGCACCAGGACCTCGCGCAGCTCCTCCGTCCCGGCCCGGCCGGTGCGGGCCCGGGAGGCGACGGCGTGCACCTGGCGGTAGCCGTCGACGTGGTGGGTGTGGTGCACGGACAGGGCCGCGACCTGCTCGTCGTAGTCGTCGGCCGGGTAGCCGCGGTCGCGCACCAGCCGGCCCAGCAGCCGGTCCGCCTCGGCGACGGCCGTCTCGGGCGAGTCGACGAACTGCTCCTGCACGCCCGCCCAGAGCGCGACGTAGCTCTCGCGCGCCTCGGCCGTCAGGGGCCGGGCCCGGAGGTCGCCGTGGCGCCGCAGCCGCTCGGAGAGGTCCTTCTCCGCGGCCTGCGTGTCGCCGTCGTGCCGGGCCACGGTCCGGTCGTACTCGGGACCGAAGCGCTGCCGCAGATTCGTACCGCCGCTCTTCCTGACACGGGGGGCGAGAACGACCGCGACGATGATGACGACCGCCACGGCCAGAACGATGATGATGCCGGTGGACATGTCTTGCCTTTCGCAGAGGTCCTCTCGTGCGAGGCTGTCAACCCGCCGTTTAACCCGGCGACCGGACCGCAAACGCCGTCAGTTCCCCGCGGCCCGCGCACGGGACGGCGGTGCGCCGCGGCCCGCCTTCCCCGGCACGGCGGCCGCGGCCGCGAAACACGGAGGCGGCGCCCACGGAGCCGTAGCAGACTGTCCCCCATGACCAGCACACCCACCGGACGCCGCACCTGGACCGTCGCCCCCGAACCCGTCGGCTCCCCCGACTCCGTGGCGCTGCTGCGCGACTACTTCGCGGAGGTTGCGGGCCGTTACTGGGGCCGGCCCGCGACGGAGGAGGAGATCGACGACGGGGTCACGGGCGAGCACCACAGCGACGATCTCGTACCGCCCGACGGCCTGTTCCTCGTCGCCCGGTACGGCAACGAGCCGACGGGCTGCGCGGGCCTGCGGCTGCTGCGGCCGGGCACGGCCGAACTGAAGCGCGTCTACGTCCGCCCCGGTGCGCGGCGCAGCGGCGGCGGCTCCGCGCTGATGGCCGCCGCCGAGTCCGCCGCCCGCTCCCTCGGCGCGACCCGGATCGTGCTGGACACGCGGCGCGACCTGACCGAGTCGCACGCCCTGTACGCGGCGCACGGCTACGCGGAGATCCCGGCGTACAACCACGGCGTCTTCGCCGACCACTGGTTCGCCAAGGACCTCGGCACGGACTGATACGCCAACGGGCCCGGCGCGGGGCCCGACCGGGGCCGCGCACCCGCTCGCGGGGGCCGTGGCGCACGCCTGGCCGGTGCCCGGACCGGGCGGGCGCCCCCGGCTCGCGCGGCCCGCCGGACTACCGGCCCCGTCCGTCCACCGGCTCCGTCCACCGGCTCCGTCCGCCGGTCCCGACCGTCCACCGGCCCCGTCCGCCGACCCTGTCCGCCGACCCGTCCCGTCCGGCCACCGGACCGCCGCCGTCGCGACCGTGCGCGCGGCCCGCCGAAGCCTGCGCCCGCTCCCCGGGCGGAGCGCTGCGCCCGCCAGGCCACCGCTTCCGTGCGCCCGCCGGACCACCGGGTCAGCTGTGTCCGCCGGTCCGGCCGCTCAGCGCGTTCACGCACTCAGTGCCCTCAGTGCCCTCAGTGCGCTCAGCGGGCTCAGCGGGCTCAGCCGGGCTCAGGCATGGCACTCAGTGCGCTCAGCGGACTCAGTAGTGGTCCACCCGCGCCCCCGGGCCGTGCAGGTGCTGGTGCCCGTTGTGCGGTCGTTCGTCGTCCGAGCCGCACATCTCGGCGTTCAGCTCACGGACCAGTTCCACCAGGTCCCGGGGCCGCTCCGGCCCCCACCAGTCGCCGAGCAGCTCCGCCAGCGACTCCTCGCGGGCCTTCGCCAGATGCAGCGCGACCTCGTCCCCCTTGTCGGTCAGCACCAGCGGCAGCCCCTTCCGCACGGCCAGCCCGCGTTCCTCCACCTGCCGGGCGGCGAGCGTGATGATGCTCAGCGGCACGGTGCTGTGCTCGGCGAGCAGGGCGGGCTCGGCCGAGCCGTAGCGCCGGATGCGCAGCAGCAGCCAACTCGCCCCCGGGTGGAGGTCGTACCCGGCCCGCCGGGTGATGTCGGCGTAGACCTCGCGGCGGCCCTCCCGGCTGCCGAGGTGGGACAGGGCTCGGGCGGCCTCGTCGTGCGAGGAGCGTTCGACGGGGTTGCCGGCCAGGGTCTCGCTCATCTCGGGCGTCCGTACGGAGCCCCGCAGCGGGTCCTCCTTGAGGAACAGCGCGAGCACCAGGGCGACCAGCGCGACCGGTGTCGCGTAGAGGAAGACATCGGTGATCGCGGTCGCGTAGGCGTCGAGCACCCGTGGCCGGAGCGCGGCGGGCAGTTCGGCGACCGTCCGCGGGTCGGCCTCCAGCGTGCCCGGGTCGGCACCGGGCGGCAGCCGCTCGCCCGCGAGCGCGGCGGACAGCTTGTCACCGAGCCGTCCGGCGAAGACGCTGCCGAAGACCGCGACGCCGAACGAGGCGCCGATCGACCGGAAGAAGGTGGCGCCGGAGGTGGCGACGCCCAGGTCCTCGTAGCCGACGGCGTTCTGCACGGCGACCACCAGGATCTGCATCACCAGCCCGAGCCCGAAACCGAAGACCGCGAAGTACAGGCCCATCTCCCACTCGCCGCTCCTCCGGTCCAACTGGTGCAGCAGGAGCAGCCCGAGGGCGGTGACGGCGGTGCCCGCGACGGGGAAGACCTTCCAGCGTCCGGTACGGGTCACCAGCCGCCCGGAGCCGGTCGAGGCGATCAGCAGCCCGGCGACCATCGGCAGCATGTGCACACCGGACATGGTGGGCGTGACCCCGCGGACGACCTGGAGGAACGTCGGCAGGTAGGTCATCGCGCCGAACATCGCGAACCCGACGACGAAACCGATGACGGAGCAGAGCGTGAAGGTCCGGCTCCGGAACAGTTTCAGCGGCAGCACCGGCTCGGCCGCCCGCCGTTCCACGGCCACGAACGCGGCGGTGAGGACGACGGCGAGCACCGCCAGGCCGACGATCTGCCACGAGCCCCAGGCCCAGGTCGTGCCGCCGAGCGAGGTCGCGAGCACCAGGCAGGCGGCCACGGAGGCGATGAGGAAGGTGCCGGGATAGTCGATCCGGTGGCGCTCGCGGTACCGCGGGATGTGCAGCACCGTGGCGATCACCAGCAGCGCGACCAGCCCGACGGGCACATTGATGTAGAAGACCCAGCGCCAGCTCAGATGCTCTGTGAAGAGCCCGCCGAGCAGCGGTCCGAGCACACTGGTCGCGCCGAACACCGCGCCGAACAGCCCCTGGTACCGGCCGCGCTCGCGGGGCGGCACGATGTCGCCGACGATCGCCATGGACAGCACCATCAGCCCGCCGCCGCCGAGCCCCTGGAGAGCGCGGAAGGCGATCAGCTGCGGCATGTCCTGCGCCACCCCGCAGAGCACGGAGCCGACGAGGAAGATCCCGATGGCCGTCAGGAACAGCTTCTTCCGGCCGTACTGGTCGCCCAGCTTGCCCCAGAGCGGGGTCGCGGCCGTCGCGGCGAGGAGATACGCGGTGACCACCCACGACAGGTGTTCCATGCCGCCGAGTTCGCTGACGATCGTCGGCAGGGCGGTCGAGACGATGGTCTGGTCGAGCGCGGCGAGCAGCAGTCCCAGCAGCAGGGCGCCGATCGCCATCAGCACCGACGCCCCGGGTTCGTCCGGGTCGTGTCCGAGCCCGGCGGCTTTCCGCTGTTCAGGGGGCACGGAGTCGCCGGACCGGTCGGCGGGTGCCGTCGCGTCCTCGGCCATGACAGGCCTCCTCGGGTCGGGCTCTGCCGCTCTGGGTGCCCACGACGGCGGCTCCTATCCCACCCGGTCCGCCCCGGCGCTCCGGGACCTCCCGGACGGCGTCCGCGGAACGGGCGGAACCGCACCCTCTGGACCGGCGTTTCTGGGCTTGTCGCACTGGTGTCTGCATAATCACTTCCGTCAGAGGGAGGGGACCCACGGTGACGGCACATCGCTGCCCGGAGTGCGGCTCGGGGCGGACGTCGGACGGCAGGCTCGCCTGCGACTGCGCCGAGCGCGCGTTGGCGGCGGCGGAGGACTTCGATCCGCTCCTGCGCATCCGGCCCTACGTCGACCTGCCCGAACCGGAACAGGACCGGCCGGGCGGCCCGGGCGAGCCCTCCGGCCCGGCCCGGGACGACGACGAGCGGCTGACCGGGGAGGACGGCGGGTCCGGCGCCCCGGCCCGCGACGGTGCTCCCGGGCGGCCCGTACCGGCTCCGGACCCGGCGGCGCCGCCGTTCCGGCAGCGGCTCGCGGAGGAGCGGGCGGAGGGGGCCGAAGCGGCGACCGGGACAGCCGCGTCCGGCGAGTCCTCCGGCCAGTCCTCCCCGCCGCGGCCCGAACTGCGTCCTCGGCTGCGGCCGTCCTCGGCGGAGACCACCGGGGAGCGCGACGGGGACGGCGTACGGGACGGTGCCGACGGCGTACCGGGCGACGGCGCACGGAGCGACGCGGTACGGAGCGACGGCGCCCGGGACGGCCTCGCCGGGCGTGGCGGCCCGGCCGGGCGGGACGGCGAACGGGCCGCCCACGGCGGTGCACCGGCCGCGGGCGGCACGGGACGGACCGGTGACGGCCCGGTGCGGAACGGCGGTGACGCGGGGCGGCCCGGGACGGACCGGGCGGCCGGGGTCGCCGGACCGGACACCGGTGCGGCTGCCCGTTCTCGGACGGCGGGCGCCGCGGCCGGCGCTGTGGGAAGCACCGCGGCCGGAAGCGGTCCGGCGGGCCGGGACACGGCGGACCGGGCCCCGGCGGGCAGCGGCGCGTGGGAGAGCGGCACGGCGGACAGCGCCCGGGCACGCTCCGGGACGGCGACCGACAGGGCGTCCATGGCGGCCGCCGCGGGCGGCCGGACCGCGGACGACGCTCCCGGACCCGCGGAACGGCACACCGCTGAGCCGTCCGGAGCCGGATCCCCGTCGGCCGCCGACGCGGCGACGGCGCCGCTCCCTGCCGTACCGGGCTCCGGCCCCGGCTCCCGGCCGGGCACGACCGACCCGTTCGGCCCCGCGTCCCCGCACCGGGACGACGACGGGGCCCGGCCCTCCGTCGGTGACCCGGCAAGCGGCACCCCGGAGGCGACGGCTCTCCTCTCCCCCGTCCTGTCCCCGGTGGCCGGGCCGGGATCGGCCCCCGCCGGTCCCCGCGAGCAGGATCTGGGGCTGTTCAGCCACGACGACCCGCAGGACGACGTCTGGGACGACGACCAGCCGCCCGCCCGGCAGCGGCGGCGCCGGGCAGCCGTCGTCGCCGGAGGTGCCGTCGCCGTCGCGGCGGTCTGTGTCGGCGTGCTGAGCGCCGGCCTGCTGGGAGGCGGCGACGAGGAGGACCGGGCGGTGCCGAGCGAGACGACCCGGTCCGCGTCGGCCGTACAACCCACGGGGCAGGAACCCGAGAGCCCGTCCCCGTCCGCGTCCTCCGAGAGCGGCTCGCCGTCGGCCTCGGCGTCGGACAGTTCCTCCGCTTCCGCCAGCGCCTCGGCCGCCGTACCGACGGGCCCGGACGGGACACCGTCGGCGACCGAGGGCACGGGGGCGGTCACCGAGCCGACGGACGGCTCCGGCGGCGTGGACGAGGAGCAGCCGGACGACAGCCCGCAGGTGCTCCAGGAGGGCATGGAGGGCCCGCAGGTCAAGGAGATGCAGCAGCGGCTGAACCAGGTGGCCGGCCTGTCGGGGGTGTTCGGCAAGGATCTGCCGGAGGACGGCCGCTTCGACGAGGAGGACCGGGAGCGGGTCGAGCGGTACCAGGAGTGGAACGGCATCCGCGAGGACCCCGAGGGCGTCTACGGCAAGGCGACCCGCCGCTCCCTGGAAAGCCGCACCGAGGAGCCGTAGGGAGCACACCGAGGAGGCGGGGGCGGGCGCTCCGAGGAGCCGTAGGGGGCGCACCGAAAAGCCGTGGGCGGGCGGCGGGCAGGCACGGTCCGGCATGCCTTCTCGCCGGGCTCCGCGTTCCTCCCGGCGCCGACCGGACCTGCCGAAAGCCGGGGCCGCCGCCCGGCCGTCCGCCACCGCCGCGGCCTGCCCGCCCCGGCCTTCCTCACCGGCCTTCCTCACCGGCCTTCCTCACCGGCCTTCCTCACCGGCCCTTCGTCGTACGCACCCCGCGCTCACCGGGGGCCGGGGGCTCCTCGTCCCGCGGGGTGCCAACCCGTCACCCGCCGCCGTACCGGGTACGGACCCAGGGCGCCGCGGCGGGTGCCGCACCGGGCGCCGCTGCCGAGCCTCGGCCGACCGGCGCGCTCCCCGGCTCCACGGGCCCTCACTGCGTAGCCGAGTGCGCCCGGGAACCACCCACCCCAGACCCGAACCGCTCCCTCCAAGGCCCGGCACCGCTCCCTCCGAGCGCCGGAACCGCTCCCTCCGAGGCCCGGGAACCACCCACCAAGTCCGAGGCCTCCTCGCCCCGGGGACACCCCCGGACCCGGGCCCCCGGACCCGGGCCCGCAAACCCGGCCGCACCCCGGCCACAGGCCCTGGCCACGGACCCGGGACGCAAACCCGGGCCGCACCGGGGCCCCAGACCCAGGACGTACCCGGGCCGCGAACCCAAGGCCCAAACCCAAGACCCAACCCGGGACGCAGGCCCTGGCCGGAGGCCCCCTGGCGTCCGGCGCCAGGTTTTTGTATGGTTGAGGAACAAAGTGGTTCCGCCCGCATTCCCTGACCGGCGGGCGGAGCCGCTTGTCTTCTTCCGCACGTCTTGGAGCCACCGATGACGGCCGACGCCTCCGCCACCGCCCTCACCGCCCGGGCCCTGCTGCTCGACATGGACGGCACCCTCGTCAATTCGGACGCCGTCGTCGAACGCTGCTGGCGCCGGTGGGCGGCCGAGCAGGGACTCGACCCGGAGTACGTCCTCGGACGCGTCCACGGCCGGCAGGGGCACGCCACCATGGCGCTGCTGCTCCCCGACCGTCCCGCCGCCCTCAACCACGAGGACAACAAGCGGATGCTGGCCCAGGAGACCGCCGACATGGACGGCGTCGTACCGGTGCCCGGCGCGCCCGCGTTCATGGAGGCGATCGCCTCCCTGCCGCACGCGCTCGTCACCTCCGCCGACCGGGCACTGTCCACCGCCCGGATGGCCGCGGCCGGGCTCCCGATGCCGGAGCTGCGGGTCACCGCCGAGTGCGTGGGCGCGAGCAAGCCGGACCCGGAGGGCTTCCTCAAGGGCGCGGCCGAGCTGGGCTACGAGCCGGCCGACTGCGTGGTCTTCGAGGACTCCGAGGTCGGCATCGCGGCGGCCCGCGCCGCCGGCATGCGCGTGGTGGGCGTCGGCCCGCGGGCGGCCGCCCTCGACCCGACGGTGCACGTACGCGACCTGGAGCAGGTCCGCGTCGAGGCCGCACCCGGCGGACTCCGCCTCACCGTCACGGCCTGAGAGGCCCCGCGCCCCGCCACACCTGCACGTCAGCGGGCTGACCCGCTCCCCGCGGGCCCGCCCCCTCCCGCCCGCGGGCGGCCTCCCGTGGAAGGCGGTGGCTGCGGGCGGCTCACGGGGAACGCGGTGGCTGCGGGCTGTCTCCCGTGGAACGCGGCACGGCCCGTATCTCCTGCCGACGTGTGACGTGGACCGGCTGCCGTGACCGAGCCCGCGCGCACTCCGGGGCCACAGCCCCCACCCACCCGAATCGCTCAGGGGGGATCGCTGCCCCGAGCGAGCCCCAGCCGCGCGCACGCCCGAGCCACAGACCCCACCCGAGCCGTTCCGGGACGATCGCTACCCCGATCCCGACCCCGAGCCCGAGCCCGCGCCCGCTCCCGCGCCGCAGCCCTCACCCCAGCCGTTCCGGGACGACCCCCTCCCCGGCCGCCGCCCCCGGGGCCTCCGGCGGCGGCCGGGAGACGGCCAGCAACGCCACGTCGTCCCGCAGCGAACCGCCGGTGTGCCGCTGGAGATCCTCCCGGATCGCGTCGAGCACACCGTCCGGTCCCGGCGGGGTGGGGCGCGACAGCCGGGGCACCGGGTCGTAGAAGGTCCCGTTCCGGTCGCGTGCCTCGGTCACCCCGTCCGTGTACAGCACCAGCGTGGCGCCCGGCGGCATCCGGTAGGCGTCGACGGGGACGCCGAAGTCCCCGACCGTCGCCAGCCCCAGCGGCAGGGACGCCGCCCCGGGGGCCAGGGTCCGCACCCGGCCGCCGGAGACCAGGAGGGGCGCGGGATGGCCGCGGTTGGCCACGCGCAGCACGTCGAGTCCGTCGTCCAGCTCGGCGACCACCGCCGTGGCGAACGACTCGGACATGGCGCCGCCGTCGTCCGCGCCGAGGCCCTCGGCCCGTTCCTCGAGCCGGCCGACCACCTCCCGCAGGTCCCGGAGGTGGGTGCTCGCCGCCTGGAAGGCGCCCAGCAGCCCGTTGACCGTCCGGACCGCGTCCAGGCCCTTGCCGCGTACGTCGCCGATCAGGATGCGCAGGCCGTAGGGGGTGTGGTGGATCGCGTAGAAGTCGCCGCCGACGGCGGCCTCCCGGGACGCTGCCTGGTAGCGCGCGGCCACCGCCGCCCCGCCCACCCGCGGCGGGGGCTCCGGCAGCACCGCGCGCTGGACGGCCTCGGCCAGTTCGCGGGCGGTGCTCAGCTTGCGGCGGTCGCTCGCCGCCACCCGGTTGATGGCCGCGGCCACCACCGTCAGCAGCACGATGCTGGTGAACCCCACCGCGTACGCGGTTTCGAACTCCCTGCCGTGCAGCCGGAACTCGACGATCCCGATGAGCAGGGCGCAACCGCCCGTCGCCAGCGTCCCGGTGAGGGACAGCAGCGGCGCGGCGATCGCCGGCGCCGCCGCGAGCAGCGGAAAGGCGGAGATCCACGCCGGCAGCACGAAGCCGACCACCGCACCGGCCAGCAGGACGGCCGCCGGGAGCCAGCGGAACCACTCCCACCACGGACGGTGCCACCCGGGCACGCCGCCCCCACCCGCCCGGTCCGCCCACCGTGTCGCGCCCTGGTCACGGACCCGGCGCCAGGCGTCGGCGAGCCCGGGGGAGATCAGCGGACGCATGCGACATCTCCCACGTCACGAGGGTCACGGCACTCCCAGTGTCGGCCCGGTTCCGTGGTTCCGCACGTCGCCGGACGGCTCCGCCCCGCCGGCCCACCGCCCGGCGGCCGTACGCCCTCACGGCGAGACCACCTCATACGGGCCGGCGGCCGTACGCCCTCGTGGCGAGACCGCCTCGTACAGGCCGGCGGCCGTACGCCCTCACGGCGAGACCGCCTCGTACAGGCTGAACGCCGCCAGCGCCAGCATCACCACCGCCGCCACCTTGGTGATCAGCTTCAGCGGCACGTACTTCATCAGCGTCCGCCCGCCCAGGATGCCGATGCCCGCGACCGCCCACAGGGCGAGGACCGCGCCGATGCCGACCGAGACGGGGTCGTCGTAGCGGGCGGCCAGGTTCGCGGTCATGATCTGGGTGAGGTCGCCGAACTCGGCGACGAGGATCAGCATGAAGCCCGCTCCGGACACCTTCCAGAAGCTCTGGTCGGCGGGCTTGCGGATCTCCTCCTCGTCCTCGTCCTTCTTCAGCAGGAGCATCGCGGCTCCGGCCAGGAAGAGCACACCGACGACGGCCTGCACGATGCGCTGCGGCAGCAGGGTGAGCACGCTGCCCGCGGCGACCGCGAGGAGGACGTGTACGACGAAGGCCGCGGCGACGCCGGCGAAGACGTAGGAGGCGCGGTAGCGGGTCCCGAGCATCAGCCCCGCGAGGGCGGTCTTGTCGGGGAGTTCGGCGAGGAAGACGACGCCGAAGACGAGTGCGATGGTGCCGATGCTGAGCACAGCGGTGATTCCCTCAATCGGTCGGGCTGCCGGGCCGGACCGAGAGGACCTGGTCGATTCAGGGGTCGCTTCGGCACGGCAGCGTCTGGACACTGCGGCCGAAGGTCTCGCCGGCAGGTGACCTCGCGGTCCGCTGCCTCCGGGCGCCGGCTCGGTGCTCCGCTAAGTGCGGCCGAGCAGTATGTCGACGGTCCGGCAAAGGGCTACTCCCCTTCTGCTGCGTTCAGCCTACGCGACCTCCCCGGCCGGACGGCCGGGCCCCCCGCCGCGGTGCAGCCGCCCGCGGGCGACCAGTTCCAGCACCAGGGCGACCGCGACGGCCTGCACCGCCATGAGCGCGACCAGCACGAACAGCTGGACCGCCCCGGCCATCACCGGCGAGGCCCCGCCCAGCAGCATCCCGACGAACGCCCCCGGCAGTGTGACCAGCCCCACAGTCCGGGTCTGGTCCAGGCCGGGCAGCAGCGCGTCCGAGGCGGCCGGGCGGGCGATCTCCAGCCGCGCCTCGCGGTCGAGGAGCCCGAGCGCCATGCCCGCCTCCACCTCGCCGTGCCGCGAAGCCAGCTCGTCCAGGGCCCGCCGTCCCGCCAGCACGGTGGCCGACAGCGCGCCGCCGATCAGGATGCCGGTGACGGGGATCAGCGCGATGCCCCTGACCGGTACGAGGCCGGTGAGCAGCAGCGCGGCGACGACGGGCAGCACCCCGGCGCCGATCGGGAGGGCCGCCCACCACCAGGTCCGGTTCCCGGTCACCCGGCGCCCCGCGGTCCACACGGCCACCGCGTACATCAGCAGCAGAAAGCCGAGCAGCAGCGGCACGGCCCGGACCACCCAGCCGATGACGTACGAGACGGCCGCGAGCTGAACGGCGGCGCGCAGTCCCGCCGTGCCCACGGCCCGTGCGTGGCTGCGGCCACCGGGCCCGGTGAGCCGGGCGACGGCGGCGACCCCGGCGGCGGCGACGAGCAGCGCGGCGAGCACGGCACCGAGCACGGAGTTGACCGGCAACAGGGCATCGGCGGCGCGTGACACCCCATCACCCTACGGCCGGTGGCTTGCTCGTACTGGTGTGCGTACCGCGCGGTTCGGCCGGTCGGGTGGCGGGACGTCCGGCCCCTTGATCTGACGTGACCATGTCGTCAATGTGTTACCTGACGCCCCACCGGAGGACACCCGGCGGCGCCACCATGACCGGGTCACACCGGCCGACATCCCCCCACACGCAGGGAGTTCACATGTCCCGTACGCGCTCCACCACCTCTCCGCGCACTATCTACGCGCGTCGAATAGGGCTGGCCGGCGGCCTCGCCGCGCTCGCCGGCACCGTCCTGCTGTCCGGCCCCGCGGCGCAGGCCGAGCCTCCGACCCCGCCGAGCGCATCGACGGCCCTCACCCAGCTCAACGGTCTGACCGTGGAGACCGAGGGCTCCGGCGACGGCTACAGCCGCGACCGGTTCCCGCACTGGAGCTCGCAGGGCGACAGCTGCAACACCCGGGAGGTCGTGCTGAAGCGCGACGGGGAGAACGTCGAGCAGGACGGCTCCTGCGCCGCGACCGGCGGCACCTGGCGCTCCGCCTACGACGACGGGGTGTGGACCCAGGCCTCGGACGTCGACATCGACCACGTCGTGCCGCTCTCCGAGGCGTGGAAGTCCGGGGCCGACGCCTGGACGGACACGGAGCGGGAAGGTTTCGCCAACGACCTCACCCACGCGCAGCTGATCGCCGTCACCGACAACGTCAACCAGTCCAAGGGCGACCAGGACCCCGCCGAGTGGATGCCGCCGAACACCGGCTACCACTGCATGTACGCGCGGATGTGGGTCTCCGTGAAGGACGCCTACGACCTGTCGGTCGACTCCGCGGAGAAGTCCACCCTCGGGGACGTCCTGAGCGGCTGCTGATCCCCGCCGCCGGGCCGCCCCGGCGCCAGGCCGCCCCGCCGCAGGGCCGCCCCGGCGCCGCCGCGGGCCCCGTCCGCGGCGGAATCTCGCCCTCGCCCCCGTCGTTCCGTACGGTACGGAGCGACGGGGGCGGACGGAGGGAGGCGGTCACCATGGCCGGACTGCGGCTGGGACCGCTGCTGCGGTACACGGACGAGCACAGCGCCACGGTCTGGGTCGAGACGGACGGCCCCTGCGAGGCCGAGGTGCGCTGCGCGGACGGCGCGGGCGGCAGCGCCCGCAGCTGGCTGATCGCCGGGCACCACTACGCCCTGGTGACCGTCACCGGGCTGTCCCCGGGCAGCAGCACCCCGTACCGGGTGCTGCTCGACGGCCGGGAGGTCTGGCCGCCGCCCGGCGGTGCCGCGCCGCCGGGTGTCATCCGTACGCTCCCCGCGCCCGGCGACGACACCCCGGTCCGGGTCTCCTTCGGTTCCTGCCGGTGGAGCGCGCCGCCGGCCGCGGGCGCGGGCAGCCGCCTCGGCCCGGACGCCCTCGACACCCTCTCGTCGCGGATGGCCGCCGATCCCGGCACCGAACGCCCGGACGTGCTGCTCCTGCTGGGCGACCAGGTGTACGCCGACGAGACCTCGGCGGCGACCCGGCGCTGGCTGGCCGCCCGCCGGGACCTCGGCGAACCGCCGGGCGACCAGGTCGCGGACTACGAGGAGTACACCCGGCTCTACGACGAGTCCTGGAGCGACCCCGAGCTGCGGCAGCTCCTCGCCACCGTCCCCAGCTGCATGATCTTCGACGATCACGACGTCATCGACGACTGGAACACCAGCGCGGCCTGGCTCGCGGAGATGGAGGCCACCGGCTGGTGGCGCGAACGCCTGCTGTCCGGCCTGATGTCGTACTGGGTGTACCAGCACCTCGGCAACCTCTCCCCCGCGGAGCTGGCGGCCGACCCGCTCTTCACCGCCGTCGCCGGGGCGGACGACGGCACGGCGCTGCTGCGGGAGTTCGCCGCGGCCGCCGCGGACGACCCGGACCACACCCGCTGGAGCTACCGCCGCGATTTCGGCCGCACCCGGCTGCTCATGGTCGACACGCGCGCCGCCCGTGTGCTGCCGGAGCGGCAGCGGGCCATGCTCGGCAAGGGCACGGCCGACTGGCTGCGCGAGCAGGCGCTCGACGACCCGGGCGGCCGCGACCATCTGCTGATCGGCACCTCGCTGCCGTGGCTGCTGCCGCCCGCCGTGCACGCCGCCGAGCAGTGGGACGCCGCCCTGTGCGCCGGGGAGCGCGGCGCGCGCTGGTCGCGCCTCGGCGAGCGGCTGCGGCAGGCCGCCGACCTGGAGCACTGGGCGGCGTTCCCGGAGTCCTTCGACGCCCTCACCGACCTGGTCGCCCGCGCGGGCGGCGGCCCGGAGGCCCCGGCCACGGTCTGCGTGCTCTCCGGGGACGTCCACCACGCGTACGTCGCCGAACCGCGGTGGACACCGGCACGGCAGCCGGCGGCGGGCGTGTTCCAGCTCACCTGCTCGCCGCTGCACAACAGCGTCCCGGCGTCGATCAAGCTCGGCTTCCGCTTCGGCTGGAGCGGCCCGGGCCGGCTGCTGGGCCGCGTGCTGGCCCGGCACGGGCGGGTCCGGCGCCCGGCGATCGGCTGGGACCGCACCGGCGGCCCGTGGTTCGGCAACCAGCTGATGACCCTCACACTGCGCGGCCGCACGGCACGGCTGAAGCTGTACGGGACCCGCCGCGACGCGGACGGCGAGGCCCGGCTGACGACCGTGCTGGACCGGGCGCTGACCCGGGACTGACCCGGGGCCGGGCCGGGATCGGACCGGGATCGGACCGGGATCGGACCGGGATCGGGCCGGGATCGGACCGGGGCCGGGCCGCCCGGCTGCGGACGCATGCCTGTCGTACGGGTGCCGGGTCGTACGGGTGACGGGTCGTACGGGTGACGGGCGGGGAAACACCGGCCGGCGCCCCGGCGGACCGCCCGTGCCGTCACAGGCGTACGCTGTACCGCCGTAAAGCTGTACCGCCGCGAAGGCGTGAAGGCCGCTCCTGCCGCTCCCTGTGACGCGACGACGCGGTCCGGGGGAACGAACGGGGAGTCACGTTGCTGGAAGACCTGGGGTCGTGGACCGGAACCCCGTGGATCTACGCCGTCATCGGGCTCTCCGTGCTCCTCGACGTGTTCCTGCCCGTGCTGCCCAGCGGGGTCCTGGTGATCGCGGCGGCCGCGGCCGCCACCGGCACTCAGGGGGCCGTCGACGCCGCGGGGGTGGCGGGGGCCGCCGAGGCCGCGGCGAGCGCCGCCGCGACGCCCGACGTGGTGCTGCTGGTGCTCTCCGCCGCCACCGCCTCCTTCCTCGGTGATCTCGTCGCGTACCGGCTGGCGTGGCGCGGCGGGGTCCGTTTCGACCGGGCCATCGCCCGCTCCCGGCGGCTGACGGCGGCCCAGGCCCGGTTCGGCTCGGCCCTGGTGCGGGGCGGCGGCGCCCTGGTGCTGCTCGCCCGCTTCGCGCCCGCCGGACGCTCCGTGGTGAGCCTCGGCGCGGGTGCCACGCACCGCCGGGGCCAGGAGTTCCTGCCCTGGTCGGCGCTCGCCGGGCTGACCTGGGCGGCGTACAGCGTGGGCCTCGGCTACTTCGGCGGCCACTGGCTCGGCGCGGGCTGGCCCGGCACGGCCGTCTCGGTGCTGGTGCTCTTCGCGGGCGGCGCGGGTGCCGCGTACCTGGTCCGCCGCCCGGCCGCTCCCACGGAGGCGTGAACCGGCCCCGGGGAGCGTGAACGGGGCTCTCCCCGGAAGACGTGAACCGCACTCCGCCGACCCGGCCGCTCCCACGGAGGCGGCGTGAACCGGGTCCCGGGACCGGCGCGTGCCTCGGACCCGCGGCCGGGGCGGTGCCCCGAACCCGTGGCCCGGGGGCGTGACCCGGGTCCTCATCGCGGTACGTGAACCACGCTCCGCCGCCCGGCCGTTCGCCCGGGGCCGGGTTTCCGCCGGTCCGGTGGGCCGCCGCCCGGCGCACCCACCCGTTCGCCCTGGCCGGGTCGCCGTATCCCGCGGCCGCTTCTAGCGTTCCTCTCACAGAACGTGCCCGCTCCGTCACCCGGACGTGACGGAGGCGCCGACTGCGATGGAGGAGTACGACGATGCCGAAGCCCGTACGACCGATGCGCGGAACCCGCAGCACCCGGGCCGTGACGCTCGCAGCCCTGGGGGCCGCGGCGTCGGTGTCCGTCGCGGTCATCGGCGCCCCGCCCGCCCTCGCCGCCCCGGTCCCGGCACAGCCGGCCGCCGCCCTGTCCCCGGTGGCGGCCCCCGGCGCCGCGGCGGACGCCCCGCCCGGCCCCGCGGCCGTGGCGGAACCGTCCGCCGTGGCGCCGGGCGGCACCGTGGCGCTGGAGATCAAGGGCTGCGGAACCCGCACCGGCACGGCGGCGTCGAAGGCCTTCGGCGAGATCCGGCTCCAGCCGGCGGACCTCCGGGCGAGCCGGCTGTTCGGCAGCGCCACGGTGCGCACGTACGCCGAGCCGGGCAGCCATCAGGTGCGGTTCCGCTGCGGCACCGACGGCCGGGTGGCGACGACGCCCCTCGTCGTGTCGGCCGACGGGGTGGAGGCCGCCGGGAACGACACGTTCGCCGGACTGACCGCGACCACCGGCACGGCCGCCGGCGGAGTGCTGCTCGCGGCGGCCGCGGGCGCCGGGGTCTACGTGTTCCGGCGCCGGGCGAGGGCGGCGGGCACACCGGCGGAGTGACGGGCCGGCGGGACGACGGGGCGGAGTGACGGTCCGACGGGGCGGAGTGACGGTCCGACGGGCAACGGGGCGAGGGACGGGCCGACGCAACAGCGGGGTCGAGGGACGGCCGACGCAACAGCGGGGGCCGAGTGACAAACCGAGGGCGGCGGGCCGAGGGACGGCCGACGCAACGGCGGGAGTCGAGTGACAGGCCGACGGGCCGCGGGTGCCGGGGACGGAACGGCAGGGTGACGGGGCAGGGTGACCGAAGAAGGGACCGCTGCTGGGACGGGGTGACGCCGGGATCGTCCGGCGGACGCACCGGCCGAGTGGCGGACCGGCGAGGATGACGGGGCGGGGTGACGGAGCCGGGTGACCGGCCGGACGGGCCCCGGGGCGGGATGACGGGGCGGGTGCGGGGCCCGACCTGGAACGCCGCGGCGGCGGCCCGGCCCGGGTCGTCCGGCGCACCCCCGCGCCCCCGACATCCGGCGTGCCCCGTGCCCCGGACATCCGGCGCGCCCCGTTCCCCGACATCCGGCGCGCCCCGTTCCCGGGTCATCCCGCGCGTGCCCGCTTCCGGGGGGCCGCCTTCTCCGCCTCGGCCTTCTTCGCGGTGCTCTTCCGGCTCCCGGCCCGGCCCCCGCTCTCGCCTCCGGCCTTGCTCCCGGCCTTGCTCCCCGTCCGGCCGCCGGCCTTCTCGCCGGTGGTCTTCTTCGCCGAGGTCTTCTTGGCGGCTGTCCTCCCCCCGCCCGAAGTCCCGCCCGCCGCGGCCTGTTTGCCCTCCGCGGCCCCCTTGCTCCCGGCTGACCCCTTCCCGGCCGGCGAGGCGGCCTTCTTCGCCGCCCGCCCCCCGGTCCCGGAGCCCTTGGCCCCGGCCTTCCCGCCGCCGGACTTCTTCGCGGCGGCCCCGCGCAGCTCCTTCACCTCTCCGCCGCTCCCCTCCCCGGTCTCCCCGGTCTCGTCTCCGGCCTCCTCGCCGCCCCGCGCGCCGGTGTCGCCGCCGCGGCTCTCCTGAGCGGCCCGGACGCTGTTCTCCAGTGCGGCCATCAGGTCGATCACCTTGCCGCCGGCCTCGGGCGGCCCGCCGGCCTCCGCGGGCTCGACACCCTCCAGCTTGGCGGCGACCAGCGCCTCGACGGCCTCCCGGTACTCGTCGTGCAGCGAGTCGAGGTCGATGTCGCCCAGGGTGTCCATGAGGGTGTCGGCGAGGTCGAGTTCGGCGTCGCGCACGGCCACGTCGGTCTCCGGCGCGACACCGGCGGAGGAGCGGATCTCGTCCGGCCACAGCATGGTGTGCAGGGCGAGGGCGTCGTCGACGACACGGAGCATGCCGAGCGTCTCGCGGCCGCGCAGGGCCAGCTTGACGACGGCGACCTTCTCGCTGCGGGTCAGCGCCTCGCGCAGCAGGACGTACGGCTTCGCGGCGCCGCCGCCGTCGGCGCCCAGATAGTACGACCGGTCCAGCTGGAGAGGGTCGATGGTGTCGGCCGGGACGAAGGCCAGGATCTCGATGGTCCGGGCCGTGGGCAGCGGGAGCGAGGACAGGTCCTCGTCGGTGAGCGGGACGGTCGTGCCGTCGGCCGCCTCGAACGCCTTGGTGATCTCGGAGGTCGACACCTCCTCGTCCTCCAGCTCGCACACCTTGCGATAGCGGATGCGTCCGCCGTCGGCGGCGTGGACCTGGCGGAAGGAGACGGAGTGGTTCTCGGTCGCCCCGAACACCCGGACCGGAATGCTGACCAGGCCGAACGAGATGGCTCCCTTCCAGATGGACCGCACGGTTCACCCCTTTCGCCCCTTTTATGGGATTCTCCATGGTATGTCGCCGATCACCGAGGTGGAGGGGCGGCGCCTGGCGCTGAGCAACCTCGACAAGGTTCTCTATCCGAGCGGTTTCACCAAGGCGGAGGTCCTGCACTACTACGCCACCGTCGCCGACGCCCTCCTCCCCCACCTGCACGACCGCCCGCTGTCGCTGCTGCGCTATCCGGACGGCGTGGCCGGTGAGCACTTCTTCGCCAAGAACGTGCCGCCCGGTGCCCCCGCCTGGGTGAAGACCGCCGACGTACCGCGTTCCGAGGAGAAGACGGCACGGCAGGTGCTCGTCGACGACCTGCCGACGCTGATGTGGGTCGCGAACCTCGTCACCGAGCTGCACACACCGCAGTGGCGGGCCTCCGCGCCCGCCCTCGCCGACCGGCTGGTGTTCGACCTCGATCCGGGCGCACCCGCGGACATCGTCCAGTGCTGCGCGGTCGCGGGCTGGCTGCGCGAGCGGCTGGCGGAGGACGGCCTGACGGCGTACGGCAAGACCAGCGGTTCCAAAGGGCTGCACCTGTACGTCCCGATCGGCCCGCCGGCGCCCTCCCGGGAGGTGACCTCGTACGCGAAGGCGCTCGCGGTCGAGGCCTCACGGGCCCTGCCGGACCTGGTGCTGCACCGGATGACGCGCTCACTGCGGCCGGGCAAGGTCTTCGTCGACTTCAGCCAGAACGCGGCGGCCAAGACGACCGCCGCGCCGTACACCCTGCGCGCCCGGGACACCCCGGCCGTCTCCGCGCCCGTCACCTGGGACGAGATCGGCGCCTGCGACGACCCCGAACAACTGGCCGTACGGGCCCCCGACATGCCGGAGCGGCTGGCGGCCCACGGCGACCTGCTGGCCGACCTGCTGGACCCCGGTTCCGGCCGGCCGCTGCCGGAACTGCGCGCCGACTGAACCGGAGTGCCGCGGATCCGTCCCTGGGAAGCCGGCCCGTTTCCGGTCCCGGTCCCGATGCCGATGCCGGTCCCGATGCCGATGCCGGTCCCGGTCCCGATGCCGGTCCCGGTGCCCGGACGGGCGGACTCCGGCATGCCGGCGGGGCTCTCCCCGGCGGACGGAGAGGCAGACCCGGCGCCCGGACGATCAGCCCCCGGGCACCCGGACCAGCGGTCTCCGCCGCCCGGGCCGGAGCCTCCGGCACCAGGACGGGGACCGGGACCGGGAGCCCGCCGGCGCCCGGACGAACACCGTCCCGGCGCCCCCGAGCAGCCCGCCGGCGCCCGGACGAGCGGTGCCCGGGACTGGGAGGAGAGGTATCCGGGACCGGGAGGAGCGGTGCCCGGGACCCGGAGGAGCGGTGCCCGGCGCCCGGCGCCCGGCGGAGCGGTGCCCGGGACCCGGAGGAGCGGTGCCCGGCGCCCGGCGCCCGGAGGAGCGGTGCCCGGGACTGGGAGGAGCGGTGTCCGGGACCGGCAGGAGCGGTGCCCGGGACCCGGAGGAGCGGTGCCCGGCGCCCGGCGCCCGGCGGAGCGGTGCCCGGGACCCGGACGAGCACCCTCCGGCGCCCGGACCGGCGAGCCCCCGGTCGGCCCGGTCAGCCGGGGGCGCCCTCCTCGTCCTCCCGGACCCGGACGAAGCGCACCGCCCCGTGCCGCCCCGACTCCTCCCGCACCTCGATCAGCAGGTCGCGGCCGACCGGGTGCCACAGCACCTCGCCGAGCATCCGCGCCTCGCTTCCCACATCGCCCGCCACATGGCCGCCGACGACCCGCGCGTCGGCGGAGCCGAGGCGCGGCGACGTCACCGCGCGGCGGCCGTCCGGCAGGTCCACGACCACGGCCTCCGGCCGGGCGGTGCCGCCCACGACCCCGACCAGCTTCGCGTCGGCCGTCTCGCTGTGCCGGACCTTGACCCACCCGGCCCGCCGGGGCTCGTACACGGAGCCGAGCGGCTTGGCGACGATGCCCTCGCTGCCCACGGCGCCCATCTCCCGGAACCACACCTCCGCGACCGCCTTCTCGGCCGTGCCGAACAGCAGTTGCACCGGCGGCTCCGATCCCTCCAGCAGTGTCCTCAGCTCTTCCTGCCGCTTCCGCAGCGGCAGCGCGCGCAGGTCCCGTCCCGGCACGGCGAGCACGTCGAAGACGGCGTACGAGACGGCCGGCCACCGGGAGCGGTCCCGGCTCCGGCGGCGGGCCAGCGCGCCGAACTCCATCCGCCCGCCGACGACCGCGCACAGCTCCCCGTCGAGCACGGCACCCACCGGCAGCCGCTCCAGGGCCCCGGCGACCTCAGGAACCATCGCGGTCAGGTCGAGCCCGGCGCGCGAGTGCAGCCGTACACCGCCCGGCAGGCACCAGGCGACGGCCCGGTAGCCGTCGAGCTTCGGTTCGTACCAGGCACCGCCCCGTATCCCGGTCTCCTCCGGGATGGCGGCCACCCGCTTGGGCCGGACCAGGGACACCGGGGGCCGCAGCACCACGTGTTCGTTCACGCCGCCAGCGTCGGGCATGACGGCTTCAAGCCCGCCCCGACACGCCTGCCCCGGACGGGCGCGGCACCCGGCGGGCGGGCAGGCCCGTCGGGCGGGCGCGGGCTGCCTGCCCGGGACGGTGCGTCCGGCCCCGCCGGCCCGGCGGATCCCGGCCGCCCGGGCACCGCCTCCACCCGGTCCGGACCGGCGGCCGGACCGGACGGCGGCCGCGGCCCGGGTACGCTCCGATCCCCGTGCCGTACGGCGTTTCCGCCACACCGCCCGAGGGGCATCAACTGAGCACACCGGGTAGCCGGATGGAGTTCGCCGGGCCCGGGGCGGGGCCGGAATCCGCCGCTCCAGGCCGGAACGGCGCGTTCCCGCCCCGCCCGCCCGGAGATCCCCGCCACCCGGCTGTCCTGCCCTCCTTGCCCTTCTCCCTCCGTCCTTGTCCTTCTCCCCTCGCCTCCTTCTCCCCTCTGTCCGCCTCTTCCGTCCTCCGTCCGCCTCTTCCCGGCCTCCTACGGCTCCTCCGACACCCGCGACCCGGCCACCCCATCCCTCTCCCACCCCGAAGGGTCCCGTATGGCCACACCCCTGTCCGCCGCGCGACAGCTCGCCGCACTCAAGGCCGAAGGCTGCAAGGTCGTCGAGTACAAGAGCTGGCGCTCCAACAACCGCAACCACAAAGGGTCCTGGGGCCCGGTGCACGGCGTGATGATCCACCACACCGTCACCAGCGGCACCGACTCCTCGGTGGCCCTCTGCTACAACGGCCACTCGTCCCTGCCCGGTCCGCTGTGCCACACCGTGGGCGCCAAGGACGGCACGCTCTACATGGTCGGCAACGGCCGGGCCAACCACGCGGGCCTGGGCGACGACGACGTACTCCGCGCGGTGATCGCCGAACGCTCGCTGCCCGCCGACAACGAGGCCAACACCGACGGCAACCGGCACTTCTACGGCATCGAACTCATCAACCTCGGCAACGGCCGCGACCCGTGGCCCGCGGCCCAGGTCGACGCGGCCGCCCGGTGGGCCGCCGCCCTCTGCCGTGCGCACGGCTGGAACGAGCGGTCCGTCATCGGGCACCTCGAATGGCAGCCCGGGAAGATCGACCCCCGCGGCTTCACCATGAGCAGTTTCCGCACCCGTGTGAAGAATCTCCTCGCCAACCCGCCCGGCACCGGTTCCTCGGAGGACGACATGCCGCAGTACATCAATCTCGGCCGCACCGCGGGCATGCAGCTGTCCCCGGACGTGTGGGACGCGATCGAGTGGGACACCGAGTGGACGGACCAGCCCGGTGACCATGCGACGGGCGGCTCGCAGTTCCTGCACGGCCCGGCCCTCTACACCGGTGAGATCGACATCCGGGTCAGCGGCCTGCCGGTGGGCGAGCAGTTCCAGGTGCGGCTGTCGGAGGTGAACGACGGGGAGTACACCACGAACCACCCGATCGGCGAGCTGATCGGCACCGCGGGCGACACCTTCGCGAAGATTCCCATCACCGGGCGCCTCCCCTCGGGCCGCGGAGCCAGGATCCGGGTCAAGCACTGGCACAGCGAGCCGGTCACCGTGACCGGGGTACTGAAGGTCCTGGTCTGGGCCACCTGACCGCACGTACGGACCCGGATCGCCTGCCCCGCACGGTGCCGGGCCGGGTCCGTACGGGGCCGGGCCCGGTTCGTACGGGGCCGGGCCCGGTTCGTACGGGGCCGGGCCCGGTTCGTACGGGGCCGGGCCCGGTTCTCCGGCCGCGTACGGGAGCCCGGCCGGGCCTCCGACCGCTGCGGGGCGGGTCCTGCCCTGCCTTCCGACCCCGTACGGGTCCTGCCCTGCCTTCCGACCCCGTACGGGGCCCGGCCCGGCCTTCCGACGCCGTACGGAGCCGAGGCCCGGTTCCCCGCCGCGGACCGCAGGAACCGGTTCCCGACCACCGACGGCCGGGCCCGCCCCTCCCCGGGCCCAGCCGCCCCGTACTGCCGTCCCGCCGCCCTGCCACCTCTGTGCAGCCGTCGCACCGCCCCACCACCCCGTACAACTGTCGAACCGTCGCGCCGCCCCGCCGCCTCGTACAACTGTCGAACCGTCGTGCCGCCCCGCCGTCCCGTACAGCGGTCCCCGCGTCCCCGGCCGCGGAATCGCCCTCGCGTCACTCCTTCGGAGGACCGGCGGTCGCCGTGTACAACCGGCCCGCACGCCGCCGGGTCACAGTTCTCGCACCGGGCGAACACCCCGGGTCCGCGACGCTCCGCACCGCCCCGGGACGGCTGTGATCCGAACGTGACCCATTTTCCTTGAACAGCGAACAACCCTCCCGGGCGTTGCGTGTCCAACTAAGTACACACGTCATATACGCAAGGACACCGCTCATGACTTATCCTCACCAGCAGCCGCAGCCCGGTCCGTACGCCCCGCTTCCCCAGCCGCCGAAGCGCACCGGCACGGGCAAGAAGATCCTCATCGGGATCGGCGCCTTCTTCGCCCTGGTCGTCGTGATGGGCGTCGTCACGAGCGGTGGCGAGGAGACCGGGAACGACACCACGGCCACGAGCCCGGCCGGCCGGGACGGCGAACCGGCCGGCGACAAGGCGGCCGACGGCCGGGCGAACGAGAAGAAGGCCGACGCGGAGGCCGAGCCGGAGGCCGCGAAGGACGAACCGGCCGAGAAGAGCCAGGCCGAGCAGTTCAAGGACTTCGTGACGAAGAACGGCACCCCGCAGGAGAAGGAGGCCGCCCGGCACGTCACCAAGGTGCAGGGCGCCGACGAGCAGAACGACTTCCTCGACTCGGCCGAGGTCTACACCGACTACACCGGCGGCCTCATGGGTCCGCACCAGGCCGACGGCAAGCTGCTGGCCTCCGCCTTCGCGGACTGGAAGGACTCCGAGAACGGCCTGGTCACGATCTACGACGCCGACGGCGAGATCCTGTCGAACGGGAACTTCTGAGCGAAAGCTTCCCGAGAGCCGAGCCCCGCTGTGCCCCCAGCACGGCGGGGCTCTCGGCTTGCCGAGGGCCCGGGCACCCGGACACCCGGGCACCGCCGCACCGCCGCACCGGTCCGACGGCATCACCGCCGCACGACCGATGCCCAGAGGACCCCCGCCCGGAGGACCCCGGGCCCTACCCGACGTAACGTCACATCCGCACCCCGGACGCTCCGCACCCCGGACGCTCCGCACCCCGGACGCTCCGCACCACGGACGCTCCGCACCACGGACCCTCCGCACCTCCCGCCGGACACGCGACCGAAGCAGCCGCGCCCCCCACGGGCACACCCGGTCTCCCGTCGGCACCCCGCTCTCCGGAAGTTTTCCGGTAATTCTCGGCAGATCAACACCTCCCGGCCCGCCGCTTCACACCCGCCGCCCGGGCCGCCCGCACCGGCGATGCGCGGGCTGAGCTGTATCGAACAACAGCGGCCGGGGGAGGTGAACGGAACGGTTCCGTACCGGAAACCTTCCGGTAACCCTGCCGACAGGCGCCAGTTCCGGTCAGTACACCGTGGGAGCGGTTCCATCACCCGGCCGGGCCGCCAAGTCGTGGCCTGAACTGCCCTGATACACGCTGCCGAACCGTCCCTCCGCCCGCTCGCCATTTCGAACGGCCGCGCCTGACCAGCGGTTTCGCGGAGGAGGTGATCGGCGGGAAGTGAGTGGCGGTGACCGAGACGGCATCTTTACCGTCATGTTCATGTAACTGTCGCGCCGTTCGTCATTCATCGCACGGACACCCCCCACCCCCACCGGAGGACTCGTCATGGCGCAACTCGCCTTGTTCCTCAGCGATATCGCCGCCGTGAGCCTCTTGGTGTTCGGCCTGTACTTCCGGCGACACCGCCGCCGGGACCTGGTCGTCGCCTACCTCGGCGTCAATGTCGGCGTACTCGCGGTGGCCAGCTCGCTGAGCTCCGGAGGTTCCAGCACCGGACTCGGGCTCGGTATGGCCCTCTTCGGTGTGCTCTCCATCATCCGGCTGCGCTCCACGGAACTCGACCAGCACGAGGTCGCGTACTACTTCTCGGCGCTGGCGCTGGGCATCCTCGGCGCACTGGACACCGGCAACATATGGCGTTCGACCGGGCTGATGGCGCTGATCCTGGTGGTGCTGTTCATCGGTGACCACCCGCGCATGCTGAGCAGCTACCACCGGCAGATCATGGTGCTCGACGCGGCTCTGCCCGAACAGACGGCACTCGTCGCGCACCTGGAACACACCCTCGGCGCCCGGGTCCACGCGGCCGTCGTCCAGCGGGTCGACATGGTCAACGACACCACCGTCGTGGACGTGCGCTACCGCGTCACCCCCGGCTTCCAGGCCAAGGGCGGCACGACCGCCCACGCCGAGAAGACAGCCGGCCCGGCCAACACCGCCACCGCGGTGGCGGTGCGCCCGTGACCGCCGCGCGCCTCGGCCCCGCCCTCGACGCCCTGCCGCCGATCAGCCTGGACGAGTTGATCGAGCGCGCGTCGCTGCAGACCCGCTTCGACCGCAAGTACGTCCTGCCGGTCGACACCGTCGGCGCCCTGCTGGAGCAGCTGCCCGCCGGGACCCGGGTGCTGGAGATCGGCGAGTCCCGCAGCTTCTCCTACCGGTCCCTCTACTTCGACACCCCCGACCTCGTCAGCTATCTGCTGGCCGCGCAGCGCAGGCGCAGGCGCTTCAAGATCCGTACCCGGGTCTACGAGGAGTCGGCCCAGTGCTGGCTGGAGGTGAAGACCCAGGGAGGCCGCGGCGACACCGTCAAGGAGCGGCTGCCGTACGAGCTGGACGACCACGCGACGCTCGGACCCGGCCGCGAGTTCGTCGACACCACCCTGTCGACGCACCGCATCACCGGCAGTCACGCGTTCCACTTCGTCCCGGTCCTGACGACGCGTTACCAGCGCACCACGCTTCATCTGCCGGACACGGACAGCCGGGTGACGATCGACACCGGGCTGGTCTGGGCGGACGGGGAACGCGAGATCCGGCTGTCCGACACGGCGGTCGTGGAGACCAAGACGGGCTCAACGGCCTCCGGATTCGACCGGCTGCTCTGGAGCAACCACTGGCGGCCCGCGCGGATCTCGAAGTTCGCGACGGGTCTGGCCGCGCTGCGCCCAGAGCTGCCCTCGGCACCCTGGCGGCGCACCCTGCGCCGCAACTTCCCGCCGGACAGCGGCCGTCCGGCACCGGCCGACCGTACGGCGGACCGGGAGCCCGGGCCCGGCGGGGAGCGGGGCGGTCCGGCCGGCCGGACAGCGGAGCCGGACCGGGAACGCCGCCGGGACCTGGACCGGGACCCCGACCGGTCGCGGGAACGCCAGGAGGCGCAGAACTGTCTCGACGCGGTGATGACGAGCTAGTCCTCGGGGCCACGGGGCCGCCCTGCCGGCGCGGACGCGGCCCCGTCCCGGCCTGGGACACCACCCCGGCGCGGGGCCCCATTCCCGGCGCGGGGGCCCGTCCCGGCCCGGGGGTCCGCCCCGGCCGGGGGGACTGCCCGGACCGGGCGCGCGGTCCGTGCGCCCAGCAGCACCGGGCCGTACGGACGGGGCGTCGCGAGACGGTGCGGGTCCCGCGAGACGGTGCGGATCCCGGGAGACAACCCGGGCTCCCGGGACACCCCGGTCCTCGCGAGACAACCCAGTCCTCGGGAGGCCCCGAGTCGTCGCGAGAAGCACGGGTCGCCGGGAGACGGTGCGGGTCTCGCCGGACGATGCGAGGTCCGGGCCGGGCCGGGCCGGGCAATCCCCGCTGGACCGGGCGGGGTCTCCGCCGGGGCCGCGCGGGTCTCCGCGGGACGGTGCGAGCCCTCGCCGCACCGCACCGGGGTCTCCGCCGGACCGCACCGGGGTCTCCGCCGCACCGCACCGGGGTCCTCGCCGGACCGCCGCGCGGAAGCACAGATTCAGGCGGAGCACCCGAGCATGTGTGCTCCGGACCGGGGTGGCCGAGCACGGCTGCCCTCACTCGTTCACGAACCGAGGTAAAGCGCTGTGCGAACGAAACGACGCGGCCTGCTGACTCTGCTCGCCGCCCTTGCCATCGTGATGACCGGAGTGACGAGCGCGGACGGCAGTCCCGCTCCACCACCGGGTGACACCGCCGCGCACCCTGCCGCGCACCGCACCGCAGCCGCCGACTCCGCCGCCCGGCAGCAGAAGCAGCAGGCGCGGGCGGAGGCGGACCTGACCGGGGACATCACGTTCTCCGTACCGAGCGGCACCTTCCGGGACCAGGTCTCCGTCGCGCTGAGCAGCACGGTGAGCGGCGCCGAGATCCGCTACACGACGGACGGCGAGCTGCCCACGGCGGACTCCGCCCGCTACTCCGCGCCACTGGAGTTCACGGCCACCACGCAGTTGCGCGCCCAGGCGTTCGTCGACGGGGCGGCGAGCGGCGAGCCGGGCACGGCGCTCTACACCGCCCGCTCGTTCGACGCCGAGCACGATCTGCCCGTGCTGGCGATGGACGCGTACGGAGCCGGGAAGCCGGGCCGCGAGTACGCCGACGTGTCCGCCCTGCTGATGGAGCCCGAGGGCGGTACGACCTCGCTGGCGTCGGCGCCGTCGGTCGCCACCCGGGCCGGATTCCATCTGCGCGGCCAGTCCTCGGCGATGTTCGAGAAGGCCCCGTACCGGCTGGAGCTGTGGGACAACCAGGACGACGACGCCGACCACCCGGTGCTCGGCATGCCCGCGGACTCCGACTGGGTGCTGCGCGGACCGTTCTCGGACAAGACGCTGATCCACGACGCCTTCGCCTACGGCCTGGGCCGGGACATGGGCATGCAGGCCCCGCGCTTCGCGTTCGTCGAGCTGTATCTGAACACCGACGGCGAGCCGATGGCCGAGGACGACTACCAGGGCGTCTACATGATCACCGAGACGATCAAGACCTCACCGGACCGGCTGGACATCCAGGAGCTGAAGAAGACGGACGTGTCGTTGCCGGCGGTCTCCGGCGGCTACGTGTTCAAGTTCGAGTGGTTCGCGTCCGAGGAGCCCACGCTGGAGTGCCCGCGGACCGTGACGAACTGCTGGCAGGACCTGGAGGTGGCGGAGCCGGGCTCGCCGGCACCCGAGCAGGAGGCCTGGCTGACCCAGCACCTGGCCGACTTCCACACGTCGCTGCGGAGCGAGAACCCGTCCGATCCGGAGACCGGCTATCCCGCGTACATCGACACCGCGTCGTTCATCGACCAGATCATCGTGAACGAACTGACCCGCGAACTCGACGCGTACATCCGCAGCACGTACTTCTACAAGGACCGCGGTGAGAAGATCGTCGCCGGGCCGCTGTGGGACTACGACCTGACCTTCGGCACCGGCGGCTACTTCAACAACGAGAAGACGGCGGGCTGGCAGTTCGAGCAGGTGCGGCAGCCGGTGGCCAACGACTGGTTCGTGAAGCTGATGGGCGACCCGGCGTTCGCGGAGCAGGTCGACGCGCGCTGGAAGGAGCTGCGCCGGGGCATCCTGTCCGACGAGCAGCTGAACGCGCGCATCACGGAACTGGCCGCGCCACTGGCGGGCGCCGCCGAACGCAACTTCGCGAAGTGGCCCAATCTCACCGACGCCATGGTCGGACCCTTCAACACCCCGACGGCGGCGACCTGGCAGGGGCATGTGGACCTGATGCGTACGTGGATGACCGAGCGGACGGCCTGGCTGGACACCTCCGGCTGGAGCCCGGACGCGGGCTGACGGCGCGGGCGGCCGCGCGCCGGAGCAGGACGGCCCGGACACCCGGCTCCCCCCGGGGTGCCCGGGCCGTCCCTTGCCCCGGGCCGTCCCCTGCCCCGGGACCTCTCCCGCCCCGGGCCCTCTCCCCCCGCGGGCCGTGACGTGCCGCAGGCGTTCCCTGCCACGGGACGTCCCCCCTTGCCGCGGGCCGTTCCCTGCCGAGGATCCTCCCCGCCGAGGGCGCCCCGCCCCGTCTCCTGCCACGGCCATGACGTGCGACGGGCCGTGCACGTACCGCAGGCGTGACGTGCGACGGACGTGAACGTGCCGCAGGCCATGCCGTGCGACGGACCGTGAACAGCGCAGGCCGTGACGCGCGGCGGACCGTGAACGTGCCGCAGGCCGTGACGTGGGGCCCGGGGTGCCCGCGGCAGCGCCCCGCGCCCCCGTTACCTTGGGTTGCCACTGACCGAGGAGAAGCACCGTGCCGGCCCGCCCCAGCCTTCTGTACGTGACCGACCTGACCTACCGTGCCCGCGGCCGGCGCTACTGCGACGAGGACATCTTCCTGTCCTCCCGGCTGCGCGAGGACTTCGACATCGCCCTGTGCCATCCCCTGGACGCCGCGGCGCTGATGGACGGCTTCCGGGCCGTCGTGGTGCGGAACAGCGGGCCGGTCCTCCACTACCAGGAGCAGTACGAAGCCTTCCGCGCACGGGCCGCGGCGCGCGGCACCCGGGTCTACAACCCGCTGACGGGCCGGGCCGACATGCGGGGCAAGCAGTATCTGGTCGACCTGACCGAGGCCGGGTACCCGGTGATCCCCACCGTCGACCGCCCCGAGGACCTGCCCCTCCTGCCCGGGGCCGGTACGTACGCGGTCAAACCGAAGGCCGGAGCGGACTCCGTCGGCCTCCGCTTCGTCACCGCGGACCAACTCGAAGACGTGACCTGGGACGGCGTGCTGGTCCAGCCCCAGATCGACTTCCGCTACGAGGTGTCGTTCCACTTCGTGGACGACGACTTCCAGTACGCGCTGCACGCGCCCGACCCGGACCGGCGCTGGGCTCTGGAGCCCTACGAGCCCACGGAGGCGGACCTCGCCTTCGCGCGGCGCTTCATCAACTGGAACACCGTCGGGCACGGCATCCAGCGCGTGGACGCGTGCCGCACCCGCGACGGGGACCTCCTGCTGGTCGAACTGGAAGACCTCAATCCCTATCTGTCCCTGGCCCGCGCCCCGGAAGCCACCCGGGAAGCGTTCGTGAGAAGCATGACGGCCTCACTCCACCGATTCCTGAGCGCCGATTCCTGAGAGGCGATTCCCGGGCGTCGATTCCGGATCTCCGATTTCTGGGCGTCGAGGGCCACCGCGCCTGACGGCACACCGCCGCACGGTAAGACCGTCCGCGAATGGAGCCACGCCAAGAGCCCCACCGAGGACTACGCGTACGGTCAGAACGCGTGCACCAGCCTGGCTGCCAACGATCCCCGGAAGGCAGTCTTCAACGCCGACAACCACAAATACTTCGTGGAGTTCGTCTAGCGCGCCGGCGCCCCCGGGCGGCGGCGCGCAGGAAGAGCACTCACGCGCTGTCCGGGCCGCCGCACCACTGTCTGCGGCAGCACCGGCTCCCCACCCCAGCACCGTTTCCGCCACCGGAACCGCTTTCCGTCTCGGCACCGCTTTCCGCCGGAGCACCGCTTTCCGCCCCTGCACCGCTTTCCGCCCCTGCACCGCTTTTTCTGCCGCTGCCCCGGACGTTGCCTGCCGGGCGCACGGCGACTGACCGAGCCCCTTTGACGGATTCAGGTTGACGGATTCATGCGTGCAGGGCGGGCCGGTAGACGAGTTCTTGGATGCTGCTGTCGAGCGTCCGGCTCTCGATCAGCTCGAGGTCGAAGTCGGCCGCACCCCGGAAGACCGGGTCCAGCCCGGTCCGGCCGGTGATCACGGGGAAGAGCGTCACCTGGACACGGTCGACCAGACCGGCGGCCATCAGCGCCCGGTTCATCGACAGGCTGCCGTGCGAGCGCAGCGGCACCTCGGACTCCTCCTTGAGCCGAGCGACGACATCGACGGCATCGCCGCTCACGACCTCCCCGTCCGGCCAGTCGAGGGGCCCTTCCAGGGTGGTCGAGACCACCGTCGTCGGCAGGTTCCTCATCCGGGTGACCCAGGGGTCCCGTACGTCGGAATCCTCGGTGCTCGACGCCAGCATCTGCGCGAAGACCCGGTAGGTGTTGGCGCCGAAGACCATCCGCTGCTCCCCGCCGTAGAGGGCGAGGCGGCGGTCGAGGAGTTCGGGGCCCTGCTTGCCCCAGTAGCCGGTCCAGTCCCCGCCGGCGGCGCCGTAGCCGTCGAGGCTGGAGAAGACGTCGAAGGTGTAGGTCGCAGCCATGATGCTCTCCTCGGGTGCGGTGACCGGTTCCGTGTATACAGACCCGGAGCCGCGGCGAAACTCATCGCAGCAGGGCTCATGGAGTCCGGTTCACCCGAATGCGGCTTCCCCGGACCATGGCCGAACGGCGGCCCCCGGCCCCGGCGCGGCCGGCGACACGGCCCGCGGGAGGAAGAGCGCGCGGCACGCCCGTCCACGAAGCCCGGCCCATTCCCGCCGCCGCCGGCACCGGCACCGGCGAGTGTCGAGTGCGTCGTGCGGCGCGGATCGGCACGACGTCGCTTCCGTGGCCGAACGGCGGCACGAGCAAGGCCCAGGTCACCGGCTGTGCGCCGGATAACCTGGGCCTGTGTCGTGGCGAGTGGCCGATGCGGAACTCGTCCGGCTCGGTGCCGGGCTCACCGGCACCGAGCTGGATGGCGATGCCGGGTGCGCTGCTACCGGCTCAGCCGAAGTTCACGTCGCTGCACATCAGGTAGGCCTGGTCGAGGTGCGAGGCCTGCCAGATCGTGAAGACGATGTGGTGTCCGGAGTAGCCGGACGTCTGGACCGGGAACGTGATGTCGGTCGCCGGGGCGAAGCTGCCGGTCTCCGTGATGAAGTCGAGGTCGTCCCACCCGAGGCTCTGGGTCTTGGGGTCGAACCCCTGCTTGCTCACGTAGACGCGGAAGAAGTCAGCGCCGTGGGACGCCTGGTCGTGCAGGTGGACCGAGAAGTTGTCGCCGACGTCAGTCGTCTTCCACGCGCCCGGCTTGTTCAGGCTCTCGAAGTTGCTCAGGTTGTTGCTGCAGAGCTTGCCGCTCGGGATCCGCGACTCGAACTGGCCGCCGAGCCCGTCCTGGAGCATGCTCATCCAGTTCCACATGGTGTTGGGGTTGGCCTGGAAGGCCTGCCAGCACATGGGGTCCTCTTGCTGCATGGCCGGGTTCATGTGGTCGTCGCCCCACTCCTCCCAGCAGTGGTAGGCGCGGGAGGCCGGGCCGACGACGGAGCCGTGAGCCTGGGCGGTGCCCGACCAGGTCAGCGAGCTGACCAGCACGGCCGCCAGCACGGCGAGCACTTGGAGAGGCCGACGGACAGCCGACCAGGAACGCCTGCCCGATGGGCTTGGCTTACGCATGGGGGGTCTCCATTCCGGTTGAAAAACAGGTGGGAGCGCTCCCACTGTACGTCGCCTGCGTGAAATATCAACGAAACAAGCAAAGTTCCTTGGGACTTGGGAGCCAGTGTGTGCTAAAGGGTCCGTTTTGAGTCGAGGCCACGGGAGCGGCCGGCCGCGCCCCACCCGTGATCGTGGACGTGACCGTGGACGCCAGGCCGCTGTGGGACGGACGAAAAACGACCAAAACTCGTGCCGACCACGGCGCGTGCCGACCACCTCTGCGGCTGCCGACCCGGGCAGCTCGGCCACCCCCCGCCCGGGGGGTCGGCGCGGCAGCGGTGAGGCGGCGTGAGGCCACTGACCCCGCCGCCGCGTCCGGCCGGCTCCCGGGCGGCCCGATCGACGGGGCCGCGCGGTGCCGCCGCCGGCCCACGGCAACACGGCAACACGGCAACACGGCAACACGGCAACACGGCAACAGGATCCAGAAGGCGGCTCAGGATCCCCGGAGTCGGCGCGACGTCTCCGGCGAGCTGTCGATGCGTCGAGTGCGTGGATGTGCGTGGAGCGCGCCGTGCGGCCCGAGTGTCACGGCACCGCTCCCGGCCTGACCGTGCGGCACCCACGAGCAAGGCCCAGGGCGCCGGTTACGTGCCGGACGGCCTGGGCTTTGCCGTGCCGGGTGGCTGGTGGGCGCAGACGGGTTCGAACCATCGACGTCTGTCATCGCCCGGCACCTCCGCACGGCCCAGAGACGGCCCCGCCTACTGTCGCGATGCGTCCTCATCCTCGAACTCGAAGTCGTCCTCGAACTTGGCGTCGGTGTCTAGTGCCGTGGCTTCAGCCCAGCGGTAGTCCCAGGTCATGCGGCTGCTCACCGTAGATACGCTGCCGTCCAGCAGTTCCGCCTTGGCTGCCTTGATCGCCGCGCTTACAGCCGACTCATAGGCGGCTTTCACTCGCGGGCCGTAGATCTTACGGTCCCCCATGTCGAACTCAAGCGTGACCGTCAAAACCTTCCGAGTGCTCATCGGTACCCCTCTCCCCGCGCCCGCTTGAGGAGCACGTTGCAGAGGAGACCCGTCAGCGACAGTGATGGTTGCGCGTGAGATCGGCGGAGCGACTCTGGCCGGTGGCCTGCCCGGTCTGGGGCCAGCAGGTCCAGGTCGGCATGGTGTATGCCCGCACCGTGGTCACCGACACCACCCTGCACGTCTTCGACCACGACGGACACCGCCTGCGGACGGTGCCCCGCACCACCAGCAAGGAGGTGACCCGCTTCAAGGCGTACGGCACGAAGAACCGCACGACAGGCTAGGAACCGGAAAGCATCAACCGACATACATCCGTCAAGCCTCATCTGAAGCTAGACACATGCCGAGGTCGCCCGATCGTGGGCTCTCGGCGCCTCTCGGCTACCGTGCAATCCATGCCCTCCACACTGGACACGCCCCAGGGAGCGGCCGACCTCGCCGAGTCTCTGTTGCCCCCGCTCGGGAACCGCTGGCTGCACACGCAGGCCGTGGCAGCTCGGGCCCAAGAGGCGACCGCGGCTGTGTCCGAGGACGATCGGGATCTCCTCGTCGCCGCGGCCTGGCTGCACGACATCGGGTACGCCCCCGAGCTGCGCGAGACCGGGTTCCACCCCCTCGACGGCGCCCGGCACCTGGAATCTCTCGGGGCGCCTTCCCGGCTCGTGCGCCTGGTCGCCCACCACTCCGGCGCGGTCTACGAAGCCGAACAGCGTGGGCTCTCGGCAGAGCTGGCCGTCTACGAGCGGGAAGACTCCGCCGTCCTGGACGCGCTCATCTTCGCCGATATGACGACGGGGCCGGCCGGACAGTCCTTCGACTTCGACCGACGCGTTGACGAGATTCTGGTCCGCTACGCCCCGGGCAGCGAAGTGCACAACGCGATCAGCAAGGCTCGGCCGTACCTCGGGGCCGCTGTCGAGCGCACGCAGGCCCGGATGACTCGTCAGCCGACGTAGGGCGCCGCTCGCTCGGCCAGGCCCTGGTCGATCCGCATCCGCACCGACGGGTGGATGTTCGGCTCGCCCAGCTTGTCCGAATCCGCGAAGGCGACTTCCTTGCTCCTGCTGCTCGTCCGCAGCCGGCCGCCGATGATGCGGGCGTGAAAGCAGAACACGAACTGCTCGCGGACCTCACCCTCGGCGTACGCCGTGACGTGGGCCGGGTTAGAGGCCAACCAGCTCGGTCACCTCGAGATCTCCGCCCGTCCGTGACACGGCACCTCTTCCGGCCCGGTTCGGCGCAGGAATGAGCAAGGCCCAGGGCGCCGGTTACGTGCCGGACGGCCTGGGCTTTGTCGTGCCGGGTGGCTGGTGGGCGCAGACGGGTTCGAACCATCGACATCTGCTTTGTAAGAGCAGCGCTCTACCACTGAGCTATGCGCCCCCGATGAGCTGACAGCGTACATGGCCCGCACCGTGTGGCCATAAATCGGGCCGTGGGCGGGTGACGGCGTTCCCCCTCGGCGCGGTACCGGGTGCACGGTCGATGTCTCGGGGCGGGAGGTGCGCCGGGGAAGCGGGGTCGGTGAGCCCGTGCCCGAGCGGGTCGCGAGCCGTGCCGGAGCCCGGGCCCGGTCCGGTTCCGGCGGACGCTCGACCGGAGCCGGGCCGGGGACCCACGCCCCCATGGCGGAGGCGGCCGAGGGCCCCACGTCCCCATGAGGGAGCCGGCCGAGGACCCACGCCCCCATGACGGTGCCGGCCCCGAGCCGGAACCCGCACCCCGGGGCGGACCGGTCGACCCGCGCGGCCCGATCGGCGACGAGAAGCCGGAACCCGCACCCCGGTCCTGTCCCGGTCCGGCGCAGAGCCCCGGACCGGGACAGGACCCAGAACCGGGACAGAAATGGGGACAGGAGCCGGGCCCGGAACAGGAACAGGAACAGGGCCAGAAAGGGGAACAGGTGCCGGAACCGGAACAGGGCCCCAGGAACAGGCCCCGGAACAAGCCCAAGGTCCCGCCCCCGCCCCGTGGCGGGGGTTAGCCCCACCACCGATCCGGTGGGCGGCCGGATCCCCTGGGGCGGCGGCGCTCCGTACGGTCGTTCCAGAGTCCTTCCCGTACGTCATCCGAGTTCAGCAGGAGATCATCGTGGCCCCTCAGCAGCCCGTCCGGTGTGCCGGTCGTTCCGCCCGTGCGCGCGCCCGTGCCCGTGCTCTGGCCGTCGCCTCCGGTGTGCTCGTCACCGCCTTCGCCCTGAGCGGGTGCGGGACCGCGGCGGCGGACGACGACGAGCCCGAGCACCGCGCGTTTCCGTACAGCGGGAAGACGCTGAGGATCGACGCCGACAACACCTCCCTCGATCTCGTCCCGGCGGATGTGGACGAGATCGAGGTGACCCGGTGGTTCGACGGGTGGACCGCGATCGGCGGGGACGTGAAGAAGGTCTGGGAGGTCGAGGGGGACACGCTCCGGCTCGGCATCGACTGCCAGGGGCTGATCGACAACTGTGACTCGCGGCACCGGGTGAAGGTGCCCCGCGATCTCGCGCTGACCGTGGACAACGACAACGGCGCGGTCGTCGCCAACGGTTTCACCGCCGACCTGGACATCACCTCCGGCAACGGATCCGTGCGGGTCGGTGACCCGACCGGCCGGCTCGACCTGAAGAGCGACAACGGCCGGGTCGAGGCCACCGGTGTCGCCTCCCGCGACGTGGCCGCCAGCTCCGACAACGGGCGGGTCGAGCTGGCCTTCGCCGAGGTCCCCGACCGCGTCGACGCCAAGAGCGACAACGGCCGCGTGGGCATCCGCCTGCCCGACGGCGCCTACCGGGTCGAGGCCGAGGCGGACAACGGTGACGTCGACATCACCGTGCCCCGCGACGACCGCAGCGAGCATCACGTCACCGCGCGCAGCGACAACGGCGGGATCTCGGTGCGAACCGCGAACTAACCGGCCCGTGTGTTCGTTCCTCCCAGGTGGGACAATGTTCCCAGCCGGGTCGGGGCGGACCAGCACGGGAGAGGGATGTGACGGCGAGACATACGCGGCCGTACGCGCAGCGAGCACGCCGTCGATTCCCCACGGCCGGTGAGCCGGAGCCCCCGGCCGCCGCCGCACGACCTGCCGCCCCGCGGCCCGTCGCCCCGCGCCTGGTCGTGCCGCCGGGCGCCGCACCGCCCCCCGCGATACCACCACCCGCTGGTCCGGCAACCGGTCCGCCGCGGCGCGGCAGCAGCTCCCGCGGACCCGCGCCGGTGCCGGTGCCGCGGACGCCGGTGCCCCCGCCGGCCCTGCTGCTGCCCCTCGCCCTGCTGCCCGTGCTCCTCGCCGCCCTGCCCGCCGCCTTCACCGGCGGCGGTACGCGCCGCTGGTTCGGCGGGCGCGGCGACAGCCAGCGGGCCGGGGCGCAGGCCGCGAAGGACGACGCCGCGGCCGCCTTCTACGAGCTCGACTCCGCCCAGCGCGACCTGCGGATCTCCATGGAGACGATCACCGCCGTCGACAGTTCGCCCGCCGCCCGCAAGGCCGCCGAGGACTTCCGCGTCCTCGGGCAGCGCATCGACGAGGTCAGCCACCACTACATCACCGCCGTCGACTCCCACGACCTCGACCGCGACGACCTGGAGGCCTCCGCCGCGTCCCGCGCCCGCGCCGACCTCGTACGGGCCAAGGACGACCTGCGGCGGGTCAAGGCCGATCTCGACCGGTTCGCCCAGGGGCTGGGACCGCTGCTGGACAAGGCCGAGACGCAGCTGGCCCGGCTGGCGCCCGCCGTCGAGCGCGCCCGGCAGTCGCTGCTCGCCGCCACCCGGGCCCTCGACGCCGTGCGCGCCTCCGGGCTGCGCGCCGACGACCTCGCCGCGCGGCTCGCCGCCCTCTCCCCCGAGCTGACGAAGCTCAACGAGGGCGCCGGGCGGCACGGCGTGCCGGAGACCCTGCACCGCGCCGACGACGTGCTGCGCAAGGCCGAGGCGGTGCGCAGCGAGGCCGAGCAGCTGCCCGCCCGGGCCGCCGAGATCGACCGGCGGCTGGTGTCGCTGCGCACCCGCGCCCAGGCGATCACCACGCGTTCGGCGGGGGTCGAGCCGATCCTCAGCGAGCTGCGCCGCCGCTACAGCGCGGCCTGCTGGCAGGACCTCCAGCCGGTGCCGGACGAGGCGGCCCGTACGGTCGCCCGCGCCGAGCAGAAGCTCAAGGAGGCGCAGGCGGCGCGTGACGAGCAGCGCTGGCCGGACGCGACGGCCCTGCTGAGCACGGTGCGGGCGCTTCTGAACGACACCGACGAGGCCGTGTCCGCGGCCGGTGACCGGCTGCGGCGGCTGGACGAGGTCTCCTTCGACCGGTCCAAGGAGGTCGAGCGGACCCGTTTCGCGATCCGGGACGCGCAGCGGCTGGCGATGGCGGGCCGCAGCACCCCCGACCCCCGGCACGCCCGGCCGCTGGACGACGCGGTCGCCCGGCTGGAGCGGGCGGAGGCGGGGCTGGAGGGGCGGCACCCGGACTGGTGGCACTTCCTGACGGAGACGGAAGCGGTGCGGCGTACGGTCGCGCGGGTGGTGAGCGAGATCCGCGAGGAGCGGGGCGCGGGGGCGTAGGAGTACGCCGGGGCGGGTTCGGCTCGGCTCCGGGCCGCCCGGGCGGCCCCGGGACGGCCGTGGCGCTCCGGCTCGGTCCCGTACGCCGGGCGGTTCCTGCCCCCCCGCCCGGCTTGCCACGGGCGGGTCCGCCGTGCAGGAGTCCCCCGAGGGCGACCGCCGCGGCTCGGTCACCCGGCGTTGGATTGTTCCTGCCCCGCGGGGCTGCCGGGGTTGCCGGGCAGCCCCGCGGCGGGGCCGGCCAGGTACCGCAGCAGTCGCCCGTACGCCTCCGGGCGGACCGGCGGCAGCTCCGCGCGCGTGTCCGTCCGGCTCGCCGCGGCGGCCCGGGCCCTGTGCTCCCGGTCGGTGTACTCGCGCAGCAACCGCCGGTATTCGGATTCCCGCGCACGGTACGCGTCGTCCCGGTCACGCAGCCGCGGGGCCCATTGCAGCGCGGCGACGAAGACGCCCAGACAGAGCACCACGAAGCCCAGCGCCGCGAAAAGCTCCGAGAAGTCGAACTCCTCCGGCCGTTCCGGGCCGCCCCGCCACTCGCCGTCCTCCAGGCGGACCGGTCCGTCGTCCGGAGGGGCGGCCTCGCCGGCCAGCCACGCCTGCATCAGCAGTACGCACCCGAGGCCGGCCAGGCGGCCCGCCCCCTTCACCATGTCCTCGAAACCGCCCGGCGGCAGCCAGTCCCGGGGCCGCAGGAAGGGCGGCTGGTACGCCAGGCCGAGCGGCCCGGCCCGGCGGCTGCCGAGATACGACCACACCGCGCTGACCGTGGCGATCTGCAGGCACACCATCCCCACGGCCCGGGGCGAGTCACCGCGGCCGAGCCACAGCCAGTACCCGGCAGCGGTGAGCAGCCCCCACATGCCGTACCAGCCGATCGCCCGCCGGACCGCGCGGGAGCGGGTGCCGGGCCCTGTTCTCGCCGTCTCCGCCGCGGCCCACGCGCTCTCCAGCCGGAGCCGTTCCGTGCGGGCCGCCTCCGCCTCGCGGGTGAGTTCGTCGTGTGCCGCCCGGCGGCGCCGCTCGACGGCCGCCTGCTGTTCCTGCTGCCGCTTCCGCTCCCGCTCGGCGCGGCGCCGGTCGGTCTCCTTCTGCCGTTCGGCGCGTTGCCGCTCCGCGTCCTGCTGTCGCCACCGCCGGCTGAGTTGCTCCGCGGCCCGGTGGTCACGGAGCGCCGCTTCGGCACACATCCAGCGGGTGAACAGTCCCAGCGGTGTGTCCGGGCCGCCCGACGCCGCCAGGAGATCGTCGTACCAGAGCCAGGGTCCGGGCGGCGGGGTGCGGCTCTCGGCCTGCGCACGCAGGGCGGCCTCGGCGGCCGGATGGTCCAGGACGGTCAGCAGGGCCGGCAGCCGGGCACCGGCCGGCGCGTGATCGCCGGCCGCCTGCCGCCACCGGCTCCACGCCTTGTCCCATCGGCCCTGGACACCCTTCAGCCGGTTCAGCTCGCGGAAGTCCGCGAGGACACCGAGCAGCCCGTGGTTCTCGAGCGCGTCGGCGACGAGGCGGTCGTCACGGCTTCCCCGCCCCGGGCCGCTCAGACAGGCGGCCACCAGACGCTCGACGGTGACGCGTCGGCCGAGGTGAACGGCTTCCCCGTCCGGGTCCAGCCAGCGCAGGAGATGCAGGAGCTTCATCGAGGGCGGCAGGCTGTCGTTGGTGAGCCTCCGGTCGATCAGCTCGGCCCTGCCGTCGGCCCGGTCCTGCGCGCGGAGCCAGTTCCGCAGCTCCAGCCAGCCCTCGGACGGGACCTGTGGCGTGCCCATGCGATGGAAGAACTGCCGCTGGGCCTTGTCCCCGTGTGCGCGAATGGTGGCCGCCAGCTCGTGCGGGGTCTCATGGCGGACCCCCGCCAGCTCCAGCGCGGCGCGGGCTGGTGCTGTGGCGGGAGCCGACAGGCGCCCCCGGGCGGCCGGTGTCCCGGTGCGGGGTGTCCTGCCGGTCAGGCCGGTGAGGGTGGCGGCGAACTCGGGGTCGTGCAGGAGTCTCGCGCCGGGCACGGCTTCGAGGCGGCCGTGCTGCCAGGCGCTCTGGTCCCCGACCACCACTCCGACGAGCAGCCCGTCGGCGAACACGGCCGCTCCGGACATGCCCGACCAGGGGGACGCCCCGGCAGGCGGGGTCGTGGTGAGGTCCAGGGCGTACCGGTCGCGGACCATCGAGGAACCGGGTTTGAGTACGCACACGGCCTGGTCGGTGTCGAGCCGCCCGTCGTCGGTCACCTGAACGGTGGGGAAACCGATCATCTGGCAGCCTTCGACCGGCTCCAGACCGGACAGTTCCGCCCAGGTCACGGGCTCCATACGGGCCGCGGTGCCCGGCGGGACCAGCGGGGCCCCGGCCAGCAGCAGTGCCGCGTCACAGTCCGAGGTGCCGCTCCCCCAGACGAGCCGGCAGTCCTTCCAGCCGGTGCCGTTGATCGCGACAGCGCGGCCGCCGGGGCTGTCGCCCACGACGTGGCGTGCGGTGAGGACCAGGTTCGGTGCCAGCAGATAGCCGCTGCCCCGGCGGCCGGCCCGGACGGCGACGATGCGCGCCGGTTCGGGCCCCCGGCCGCCGCTCGGCCTCGGGCCGGCCGGGCTGCCGGGGAGGACGGTCACCGGCGCCGCACCGCGGTCAGACCGGAGGCGTCGGCGTCATCGGCCGACGAGATGTGCAGATTGCCGCCGGTGGGGTCTTTGGCGGTGAGCGTCAGACAGACCCGGTGCGTTCTCGTTCGCCCGGCCGCCGCCTCGCCCTCGGCGGAGGCGACGAACGCCCGTACTCCGCCCCGGAGTTTCGCGTCCCGTCGCAACTCGACGAGGAACTCCATCTCGATGGGCCCCACTTCGAACAAGATCTGCTGGTCCCCCGCTTGGGCGGCGGCCCGCAACAGCTGATCGCGCAGCGCCCGGACGGCTGTCTCCAGATCGATCTCGTCGCCCTTGAAACTCAAGATTGCCCCTTCCCCCAGGTGTTGGCAGCCCGAGCGTTGGCAGCCCTGAGCGGCAGGGTAGTGCTCCGGCACTCCGTCGTCCGCACACATGGCGGTTTCGGACGGACCGGCCCCGGCCGGTCGTGCAGGCGGCCCGGGCAGCACCCCGCTCGGTGGTGCAGGCGGACCGGGCAGCACCGCCGGTCGTGCAGGCCGTCCCGGCAGCACCCCGCTCGGTGGTACAGGCGGTCCCGGCAGCACCATCGGTGGTGCAGGCGCCGCCCGTACATGCCGCCCCGGCAGCACTCCGCACGGTGGTGCAGGCGGTCCCGGCAGCACCGCCGGTGGTGCAGGCGCCGCCCGTACATGCCGCCCCGGCAGCACTCCGCACGGTGGTGAGCGCACCCAACGGTCACCGGTGCGGCGGGTGGGCAGACGCCCGGGAGAGCCGTGGCCGAACCTCTGGACCACAGCTCTCCGGCGCCGCTATACCCTGGCGGCATGCCTCGCTACGAGTATCGCTGCCGGTCCTGTGGTGACACCTTCGAGCTGAGCCGGCCCATGGCCGAGTCCGCCGATCCCGCCGTCTGCCCGGACGGGCACGCGGACACCGTCAAGCTGCTGTCGACCGTCGCTGTCGGCGGTACGGCCGCCAGGGGCGCCGCCGCTCCCGCCGCGCCCTCCGGTGGCGGCGGCGGGTGCTGCGGGGGCGGCTGCTGCGGCTGAGCTGCCGCCGCCCGGATCGCGTCCTTCCCGCCGGGCACCGACATCCTGCCCGCCCGCACCCGGCTTCGGCCCGCCGGGCACCGATGTCCGGCGCGCCGGCCCCGCAGCCGGGCCCGCCGAGGGCCGGGCCCGGGCGGAGACCGCGGTCCAAGGCCGGCGGCCGCCCGGACCGGGTCCGGGGTCCGGGGTCCGGGGTCCGGGGTCCGGGGTCCGGGGTCCGGGGTCCGGGGTCCGGGGTCCGGGGTCCGTCAGATCTTGCGGGCCAAGGTCAAGCCGTCGGCGATCGTCAGCATCACCGACTCCACCCGCGCGTCGTCACGTACGTGCTCGTTGAACGCCCGCGTCGCCCTCCCCGATGCCGTCCTCGCCTCGGGGCCGGTGACCTCGCCGTGGAAGAAGACGTTGTCGACCACGATCAGCCCGCCGGGCCGGACCCTGGGCACCAGTTCGTCCCAGTAGGCGATCTGGCTCTCCTTGTCCGCGTCGATGAAGACGAGGTCGATCTCCGGTTCGGCGGGCAGCGCGCGCAGCGTGTCCAGGGCCGGGGCGACGCGCAGGTCGACACGGTCCGCCACGCCCGCCTTCTGCCAGGCCGTGCGGCCGTGCGCCGTCCACTCCTCCGACACGTCGCAAGTGATCAGCCTGCCGTCCGGGGGCAGGGCCTGCGCCATGCACAGCGCGGAGAGGCCCGTGAACGTGCCGACCTCGACCACCAGCCCGGCCCCCGTCAGCTTCACGAGGAACGCCAGCAGCGGGCCCTGGTCCTCGGAGACCTGCATCTGGGCACGCTCGGGAAGCAGTTCCCGGGTGGTGGTCACCAGTTCCCGCTGCACCGTGTCGAGCGGCGGATTGTTGGCCAGTACGTAGTCGTAGAGCTCCGGGGTGAGCGGGGTGACCTGGTTCGGGTCCAGCGCGCCGCGCCCGCCCGTCCCGGTCCGTCCCGTGCTGTCCTGCGCGTCAGTCATGCGGTCATCCTCACCCACGCCCGGGCCTCGCGCAGCAGGGATTCCACGATCGCCTCGCCGGCCGCCGCGCCCCGCTCCGACAACGCCGTGACGTGCGGCGCCGACCAGCCGGTGTCGGCCAGTTCGCCGTGGCCCGGGCGCCAGCCGGCGTCGCCCGCGAGCAGCAGATCGGCGTCCAGGAGCGAATCGCCCGCCGTGAGGACCCGGGAGGCGCCGGCGCGCCGGGCGGCCTCGGCGACGGCGGCGCTCTTGGTGAGCGGCTTCGGCACGGCGTAGATCTTCCGGCCCTGGAGGGACACCGTCCAGCCCTGTCCGTCGGCCCAGTCCGCGAGGTCCTTGACCCAGGTGTCGGGCAGCAGGTCGCGCTCGACGACCAGATAGGCGAACAGGTCCTCGGCCACCCGTTCCTTGAGCAGCCAGCCCGGATCGGCGGCGCGCAGCATGTGCTCGCGTACGGCGGCGAGCGGCGCGCAGCCGGCGTCGAGCGAGTCGCGCACCCGCCGCTGCCAGTCCGGGTCGGACTCGCCGTCGACCAGGAGGTGCCCGCCGTTGGCGCAGATCGCGTACGGGGGCGGCGGGCCGGGCAGCCGGATACGGCCGTACTGCTCGCGGGTGCGGGTGGTGGTCGGCACGAAGACGGCGGTGCGGGCGAGGTCGGCCAGAAGTCCGGCGGCCCGCTCGGTCAGATACGACAGCGGCTTGTGCTGGTACACCTCGACGCACAGCAGGCGCGGCGCGAGCGCGTCGGGCATGTCCAGGGCGAGGGCGGCGGCGGAGTAGACGAGGGTGCGGTCGAGATCGCTGGCGACCATGACCGGGCCGGAGCCGGACCCGGCCTCGGAAACGGGGCTCCCGCCGGACCCGGGACCGGACCCGGAAACGGGGCTCCCGCCGGACCCGGGACCGGACCCGGAAGCAGGGCTCCCGCCGGACCCGGGACCGGACCCGGGGCCCGGGCCGGGTCCACGGCCCGGGGGCGTAGCTGCACTCATGCCGGTGCGGGAGCCGGAGCCGGAGCCGGAACCGGAGTCGGAACCGGGGCCCGCGCCGGTGCACGTTCCCGTGCTCGTACTGCCGCTCGCTCCCGTGCTCCGGCTGCCGCTGCCGCTCGTGCCCGCTCCCGCTCCCGCGCCCGTGCTGCCACTGGTGCCCGTGCCCGCACTGCTGCCGCTCGTACGAGTGCCCGTGCTCGGACTCGTACTGCCGCTCGGACGAGTGCCCGGGCTCGTACTGCCGCCCGTACCCGTGCCCGTGCCCGTATTCGTGCCGGTCCCGGTCGCCGGTCCGCCCGTGTCGGTCATGCGGAGGTGACCGCCTTGCCGTCCGCGCCCGTCGCGCCGCGCGTGTAGCGGGGGTGGATCAGACCGACGCAGCTGTACGGCAGTTCGTCGGCCTCCTCCACGGGCACCCCGCGCTCCTCGGCGAGCAGCCGTACGTGGTCGAGGTCGGCGCCCGCGCCGCGCCGGGCCAGGATCCGCCAGGGGACGCGGCGCAGCAGGACGCGGGTGGTCTCGCCGACGCCGGGTTTGACGAGGTTCACGTCGTGGATGCCGTACTCCTCGCTGATCCGTTCGACGGCGGCCCAGCCCTCCCAGGTCGGCGCGCGGTCTCCGGAGAGGAGTTCCTTCGCGGCGAGGGCGGCGGACTCGGCGACCTCGGCGAAGCGGGCGGTGACGGTGTCGAGGAAGTGTCCTGAGAGGTCGGCGCCGGCGAGTTCGCGGTAGAACTTGCCGCCGTGGAAGTCGCCCGGGCCGACGAGGTCCGCGCGCAGCACGGTGCGCGATATGAGCCCGGAGACGGTCGAGTTGAGGCAGGCGGAGGGGATGAGGAAGTCCTCGCGGGTGCCGTAGGTGCGGACGCAGCCGCCGGGGTCGGCGAGTACGGCGATCTCCGGGTCGAAGCCCGTGATACCGGTCTCGCGCGAGAAGTCCTCGATCGCGGCGGAGAGTTCCCGGGTGATGGCGCCCTTGCCGGTCCAGCCGTCGACGAACACGACGTCGGCCGGGTCGTGGTGGGCGGCGAGCCAGCGCAGCGCGGTGGTGTCGATGCCGCGGCCCCGGACGATGGAGACGGCGTAGTGCGGCAGTTCGGTGCCGTGCGCGTGGTGCGCCCAGCGGCGCATCAGGATGCCCACGGGGGTGCCGGCGCGGGCGAGTGACACCAGCACGGGCCGGCCGGTGCCGCGCGCCGCGCCCTCGGCGAGCACGGTCCCGGTGACGGTGCCGACGGCATGGGCGATACGGGCGGCCGAGGCGTCGAGCGCCGAGTGGAACAGCCGCTGGTAGCGCTCGCCCGGCTGGTACTCGACGGGCAGCGACTCGGCGTAGTGCGCGCCGCCCCGTTGGACGGCCTCCTCGCGCTCCTCGGTGGGCGCTTCCAGCGCGACACCGGAGAGGTCCTGGAGCAGCCAGCCGACCTCTTCCGGCGCGTATGAGGAGAAGGCGGGGCCGCGGAGGGGTTCGGGCAGCATGCGGGGTACGACCTGTCGGTGCGGGGCGGGTGTTGCGCGGCGCGGGGCCGCGGGCCCGGCGGACCGGGCCTCGGTGAGGTCCGAGGGGGCGTACGGAGAAGCGTTCGCGGGGGCGTGCGCCCGGGCGTGCGCGGGAACGTACGAGGGCACGACCGCGAGCAGCACGCGGCCGGTGTGGGCGGCGAGCGCGGCGGCGAGGCCGTCCGGGGCGTGCAGCGCCGGGGTGTCGGCGGCGGAGTCGACCACGGCGACGACCGCGTCGAAACGGCGGGCGGGATCGCGGCCGGGGGCGACGTTGTAGGCGTACCGCTCGCCGGGTCCGTCGGCGGGGTCGTCGTGCGCGGGGAAAGTGATCCGGGTGCGGACGGCGTAGCCGGGGTCGTCCACGGCGAGGACGGGCGAGCGGGTGGTGGTCGAGGAGCGCACCTCGGTGCCGTCGCCCAGCGCGTCCTGAAGGGCCTCGGCGATCCGCAGCGGTGCGTACATCAGCTCCTCGCAGCCCAGTACGAGTACGCGCCGGGGGCGCTGCTCCGTCCCGCCGGGCGCGGCCGCGTGCGCGGGGGCCGTGCCGGGCGGGACCTCGCCGGGCGGCCCGTCGCCGGGCGGTGTGCCCAGGGCGGCGGCGATCCGGGCGGCCATGCCGGGCAGCGCGGCTTCCAGGGTGGCCCGGTGGGCCGGGGTGAAGCCGTGCCGGCCGCCGTCGGGCAGCCCGGCCGGCCAGCCGAGGTCGACACGGCGCACGGCCGGATGCCGGTCACCGGGCGCGTCCGGTGTGCCGGGAGCCGGGCGCGGGACCGGAACCGCCCCGGACGGAACCCCGGGCCTGCCGCCGCCCGGCTCTCCGCCATGCTCTCCGCCCGGCTCTTTGCCCAGCTCTTTGCCAGGCCTTCCGCCCGGTTCTCGGCCCGGAGGCACGGCCCCGGCCGCGGGCTCGCGCCCGGGAGCCGTTGCGGGCGCCTGTCCGCAGGCCGACTCGGGAGCTGTTGCGGGCGCCTGTCCGCAGGCCGACTCGGGGGCCGCTGCGGGCGCCCGTCCACGGGCCGCATCGGGCGCCTGTCCGCGGACCGATTCGGGAGTCGTTTCGGGCGCCTGTCCGCAGGCCGACTCGGGGGCCGCTGCGGGCGCCGCTTCGTGGGCCGCCACCAGTGCCTGGCCGCGCTTCAGCACGTCCTCCGGGAGCCGCACCGTGCCGGAGGCCAGGGCGACCAGGTCGACCCGGGCGCCCAGCTCCGCGGCGAACTCCGTGAGCGCGTCGCGGTGTTCGGCGCCGCGCATGTCGACCAGGGCGACGACGACGTACCGCTCGCGCGGGAAGCGCTCGTGCAGCGCCCTGATCGTGTTGAGCACCGTCCGGCCGGTCGAGAACTCGTCGTCCACGAGCACCAGCGGCCCGTCCCCCGCGAGCAGCTCCGGGTCCTCGGGCAGCAGCAGGTGCGAGGTGGCGTGGCTGTGCTCCTCCTCGAAGCCGCCGACCGGGGCGACGCCGGGCACCGGCCGCCGGGTCGAGTGGAGGTACGGAGCGAGTTCCAGCCCGTCCGCGACGCTGTGCCCGAGCCCGGTCGCCGTCTCGGCGTAGCCCAGGACGACGGCACGCGCGGCGTCCCCGTCGCCGAGCAGCGCCCGCACTTGGCGGCCCAGGCCCACCCCGGCCCCGTGGACCACGGCCGGGCGCTGCGGCACGTGCTTGCCGAGGACGTTGGAGACCAGCAGGTGAGCACGCTTGGGATTGCGCCGCAGCGCGAGGCCGAGCAGGTCCCGCAGGCCGGGCCCGGCCGGGTCGGGGGCCGTTTCGGTCAGGCCGACGCCGAGCCGCCCGGCGACCCACTCGCCGGACCATGTGTGCCGTTCCATGCCCTGGATGCCCCGTTCCTCTTCCCAGCTCCGTCGTGCGCCGTGCGCGCCGTTCCTCCGCGCCCCGGCCGCGCCGTCCCGCCGTGCGCCAAGTCTCCCAGCCCGGTGCGGGCCGCTCTCCGCCGGTCCTCCGGCCGGTCCTTTCTCCGGTTCCCCCGCCGGCCCGTCCCCCGGTCCTCCCGCCGCCCCTTCCCCCGGTCGCGTCATCCGAGCGCCGCGGCCGCCGCGAGCAGTTCCACGAAGCTCACGTCCTCCCGGGCCACTCCGAAGATCTCCGCGCGCAGCAGCGTCCGTTCGGCCCAGGCGCGGTGCGGCTTCACCTCGTTCATCTTGTTGGTGTACGCCGACCGCAGCACTCCGCCGCCGTTCGGCCCGGGGCGCAGGATGTCCTGCGCGTCGCTGTACTCCTCGTGGCTCACGACGGACAGCGCGTGCACGGGCGCGACATGCGAGGGATGTATGCAGGTCTTGCCCTGGAGGCCGTTGGCGCGGTCGAGTTCGATCTCGCGGAGCAGGCCGTCCATGTCGTGCTCGATGAGGGAGCTGCGAAGTTCCTCGGCGCGCCCGGAGAACGGGCTGTGCCGCAGCTGCGGTTTGAACATCCGCTCCTGGAGCCGGAAATACTCCCAGACCGGCCCGGTGACGGTGAAGCCGGTGCCGTCGGCCCGTCCGAGGGTGTTGACGACGTCCGCGATGACGGAGGCGACGAGCTGGACGTCGTACGCCGTCATGTCGGGTGACCTGCGCAGCCCGTACGCCGAGCAGAAGTCCGTCACGCCGAGGCGCAGCGCCAGCACCCGTTCGCGGTACTTGTCGACGGACCGCCGGATTCCGGCGAGGGTCTCGGCACGGCTCTCCAGATGCAGCAGCTCCGGGGACTCCAGGACGGGCATGGCGAAAAGCCGCCGTCCGGACAGGGTCTCCGCCTCGGTCAGCGCCTCCAGGAACGGAACGCCCCGTTCCTCGGTGAACTTGGGGAGTACGAATCCGGACAGCAGCCGCACCGCCGGGCCCAGCCGCTTCACCAGGTCCGCGATCTGCTCCGGTTCGCGCACCCGGACGAACAGCAGCGGCAGCTCGTCGCCGCGTTCCTCCAGGTCGGTGAAGCTCTGGACGAGGTTCTCCTCGGCCCCGCCGACCTCGGAGTCGTCGATGGAGTCCTCCAGGCACAGCACCATGGAGACCAGACCGCGGCCGGTCTGCTTGAGCACGTCCTCCGCCAGCCGGGGGCGGGTCGCCGGGCTGTAGAGCGTCGCTCCGAGCGCGAGCGCCAGGGTGCGAGCCGGGGAATCCTGCGTGAACGCGGCCGGTTCCCGGTGGAACAGAGCCTCCCTGGTGCCCGCCGGCACGTGCCCGAAGTGGCGCATTGGACTCCCTGCGATCTTGTGACGTTGTGACGCGATCTGGCCGGTAATCGTACGTTGGTCCGACGGTCAAGAGTTTCCCAAGGGCATGAAAATCTCGTAACCCGCGCGCGTCCGGGCCGTGTCGGGCTCCGCGCCAACCCGTCTTTCCCGTCGGGTCCCGGCCACTCCCGGCAGGCACCCGCGTTGTCCCGGAGGTGCCCGGGAGGGCAGGATGACGGCCATGACGCACGCGATGTTGAAGGGGTCGAACATCCCGCTGGACGCGACCGCCGTGCGGACGGTGCTCCGCTGGAATCCCGGCCCCCGGGTGCCCGATGTCGACGCCTCCGCCCTGCTGCTCGGCGGGGAGGGCCGCGTGCGGACCGACGAGGACTTCGTCTTCTACAACCAGCCCCGGCACCCCTCCGGCCTGGTCCGCCATCTGCCCAAGAAGCGGCTCGCGGAGGGGATGACGGACACCGTCGAGGCGGACCTGTCCGCGCTGGAGGCGTCGGTGGACCGGGTGGTGCTGGCCGCCTCGTCGGACGGCGGGACCTTCGGCGACGTACCGGACCTGCGGGTGCTGCTGTACGACGCGTCGCCGGGCACCCCGGCGGACGCCGACCCGATCGCGGTCTTCGACGTGCGGCCGGAGACGGGTGACGAGTCGGCGCTGATCTGCGGCGAGTTCTACCGGCGCGGCGACGCCTGGAAGTTCCGCGCCCTCGGCCAGGGGTACGACACGGGGCTGATCGGCCTCGCCACGGAGTTCGGCATCTCGGTGGACGAGAGCGACGTGGCGGAGGGCACCGTGCCGTCCGGCGGTCCCGGCCCGATGCCCGCGTCCGGGCCCGCGCCGTCCGGCCCGCCGCCCGCGCCCGGCACGCCCCCGGAGGCCGTCACCCAGCCGCACCCGGCGTCGTACGGCTGTCCGCCGCCCCCGCCGCCCGCGCACCCTCCGGCGCCCGCGGTGCCCCCGGCCGCGGCCGCCCAGGCCCCGCCGGCCGGCGGTCCCGCGTACGGCTACCCGCAGCACCCGGCGCCCGCCTACGGCTATCCGCAGCACGCCGCCCGGGTGCCGCCGCCGGACCCGGCGTTCACGCTGCCGCCGCAGGGGCCGCAGTTCCAGCCCGGCCGCTGAGCCGCGCCCGGGCCCGCCCGGAAGCGGCGGAGGCGGCCCGGGCGGCGGTCAGACCTTCTCCTTGTAGCCCCTGCCCCACTGGAGCCCCCAGCCGTAGAGCCGGTCCAGCTCGGCCTGGAAGCCGTAGACGTACTTGACCTCGCGGCGGACGATCAGCTCGTCCTTGACGTTCTCGATCAGCAGCACGGCACAGGAGCGGGCCTGTGGTGCGCGCTCGTCGAGGCTGATCTCCAGCCGTGGCCCGTTGCTGGGGTAGAGGGTGACGACCGCCTGGGTGCGGTCGAAGGCGGGGGTGCCGTCGTAGATGTAGACGAAGACCAGCAGCCGCTTGATCTCGTCCTTGTGGTCCAGATTGACGTAGATCGTCTCGCCGGAGGAGCCGCCGAACCGGTCGTCGCCGCTGAGCTTGACGTACGGCGGTGCGTTGACGTCGCCGAGGAAGTTGCCGAGCGGCTGTACGACGCCCTTGGTGCCGTCCTTCAGCTCGTACATGCACGCCAGGTCGAGGTCGATCTGGACGACGGCGGGGCCCTGCGCCTGCACCACCTCGGGCTTGAACATCTGGAACGGATGGCGCAGCAGCCCGCCGCTCACCCGGGAACGGCCGCCGATGTCGGAACTGCGCATCCGCCAGGAGAGGTTGACGCGGAGATTGCCGGTCGCGGCGTTCTGCTTGGTCAGGGACACCGTGGAGCGGCGTTTGGTGAGTTCTATCGCGTTCGAGGCGGCGCTGCCGCTGTCGAACTCCGTCCCCCGTCGCCAGTTGTTCCAGAAGGACACTGAGGAAACACCCCCACTGCTCGTCTCGTCATCCTGCTGCCACCCGCGCGTTGAGCGGACACGAACGCGGCGGGGCGGCCGCGAGGCCGGGGCGCCGGTCGTCGCCGGGAGTCCGCTGCCTCGTGGCCGCCCCGCACAGAGCGTTCCTCGTTCGGGGCGTGGTCACACACCCGGCCGGTACCCGGCCCGGTGATCACCCCTGGCGCAGGTCAGACGCCGGAGGTCACCTCGGTCTTCTTCTCGGCGTCGCCGCCGCCGTTCCCGGCCGCCAGGGCCTTGTTGCGGCGCAGCGACGACCAGAAGGACGCGGCGATCAGGCCGACCCCGATGAGGCCGGTGATGACCTCGGAGACGTGCCACTTGATGGTGATGAGCAGCAGTGCGGCGAGGGCGCCGATGGCGTAGTGGGCGCCGTGCTCGAGGTAGACGTAGTCGTCGAGGGTGCCCTCGCGGACCAGGTAGACCGTGAGCGAACGGACGTACATCGCGCCGATGCCGAGGCCGAGCGCCATCCAGAAGATGTGGTTCGTGATGGCGAAGGCGCCGATGACCCCGTCGAAGGAGAAGGACGCGTCCAGCACCTCGAGGTAGAGGAACATGAAGAACGCGGCCTTGCCGGCGAGCCCGACCATCGTCGGGTCCTTGCCCTCCTTGCGGGCCTCCTCCTCGGCCGCCTCCTCGCGCTCCTCCTCTTCCTCGAGCTTGTTCTCGAAGTGCCCGGACAGACCGCCGACGACCAGATAGGTGATCAGACCGGCGATGCCGGACAGCATCACTGTGCCTGATTTGTCCACATAGCTTCCGCCGTGCTGAGCCGCCTGGGTGGCGATGGTGATGGCGGAGACCAGCAGGACGACGAGGGCGACACAGACGGCGAGGCCGTCGACCCTCCCGAGCCGGGCGAGCGGGCGCTCCAGCCAGGAGATCCAGTGGTGCTCCTTCTGGTCGAAGAGGAAGTTCAGGAAGATCATCAGCAGGAACATCCCGCCGAAGGCGGCGATCGCCGGGTGGGCGTCGGTGACCAGCATCTCGTACTGGTCCGGATCGTCCATGGCCAGCTCGACGGCCTCGATGGGGCCGACCTTGGCGGTGATGGCCACGATCACGACCGGGAAGATCAGCCGCATACCGAAGACGGCGATCAGAATGCCGATGGTCAGGAAGATCTTCTGCCAGAAGGCGTTCATCTTCTTCAGCACGCCGGCGTTGACGACCGCGTTGTCGAAGGACAACGAGATCTCCAGGATCGAGAGGATCGCCACCACGGCGAAACCCTCCCAGCCCCAGAAGAAGGCTGCGGCGACCAGTCCGACGGCGGTGACGCCGAAGGACCAGCCGAAGGTTTTCAGGAGCACTGGCCACCCAATCGTGAGTACGGGTCCCCCGCGCGCAGTGCGCGGCTTTACGAAACGTTGACCCCGAAGTCTAGAGCGATGCCTCGCAGTCCCGACGCGTACCCCTGTCCGACGGCGCGGAACTTCCACTCTCCGCCGTACCGGTACACCTCTCCGAAGATCATCGCAGTCTCGCCGGAGGCGTCCTCACTGAGGTCGTAACGAGCGAGTTCGGAGCCGTCGGCCTGGTTCACGACCCGGATGAAGGCGTTGCTGACCTGGCCGAAGGTCTGGCCGCGCACATCGGCGTCATGGATCGACACGGGGAAGACGATCTTGTCGACATGCTCCGGGACCTTGCTCAGGTCGAGGATCAGCGACTCGTCGTCGCCGTCGCCCTCGCCGGTGAGGTTGTCACCGGTGTGCTCCACGGAACCCTCGGGGCTCTTGAGGTTGTTGTAGAAGACGAAGTATTCGTCGCCCAGCACCCGCCCCGACTGGCAGAGCAGGGCGCTGGCATCGAGGTCGAACGGCGCGCCCGTGGTCGAGCGGGCGTCCCAGCCCAGGCCGACCAGCACCTGTGTGAGGTTCGGCGCGGCCTTGGAGAGGGAGACATTGCCTCCCTTGGCGAGCGTCACACCCATGATCTGTTCCTCCCCGTCGTGGTGATTGCCTTGAGCGGTGGCCCCGTCGCGGCCGGCGCCGCACCTCGCCGTCGTGCCGGGAGGTGCGGCGCCGGGCGCTGCGGAGCGGTCAGACGTTGACGCCGAAGTCCTGCGCGATGCCGCGCAGGCCGGAGGCGTAGCCCTGGCCGATGGCGCGGAACTTCCACTCGGCGCCGTGCCGGTACAGCTCGCCGAAGACCATGGCGGTCTCCGTCGAGGCGTCCTCGGTCAGGTCGTAACGGGCCAGCTCGTTGTTGTCGGCCTGGTTCACCACGCGGATGAAGGCGTTGCGCACCTGGCCGAAGCTCTGCTGGCGGCTCTCGGCCTCGTAGATGGAGACCGGGAACACGATCTTGGCGACATCGGCGGGCACCCCGGCGAGGTTGACCTTGATCTGCTCGTCGTCGCCCTCCCCCTCACCGGTGAGGTTGTCACCGGTGTGCTCCACGGAGCCGTCGGGGCTCTTGAGGTTGTTGAAGAAGACGAAGTGCTGGTCGGAGGCGACCTTGCCCTCCGCGTTCGTCAGCAGCGCGCTCGCGTCGAGGTCGAAGTCGGTACCGGTCGTCGTGCGGACGTCCCAGCCGAGGCCGACGGTGACGGCGGTCAGGCCCGGCGCCTCCTTGCTCAGCGAGACGTTGCCACCCTTGCTGAGGCTGACTCCCACGCGTCCTCCCATGGATATGGGGGCACGGGCGTGACCTGCCCCCGTCGTGCGATGACATCGGTTCAACGGGATTGATCCTAGTGAGCGGCACCTCCGCGGGACAGGCTCTTCGGTCCGGCTTTCGCCGTCCCGGCGGGAGCCCGCCCCGCCGCCGCGCGACCGGCCCCGCTTCCCGCCCGACCGGCCGGCGCTCCCCCGTGACCGTGCCGCGCTCCCGTGGCCGGCCACCGTCCCGGATCCGCCGGGCCGGTCACCGCCGGTGCCCCGCCGGCCCCGCGGGGCACCGGCGGGCGTCCGGGCGTCCGCCCGCTCAGAGCTGGGCGAGCGCCTTGGCGTAGTCGTTCAGGTCCCGGGCCTCGGGGATGGCGTTGACGACGGTCCAGCGGACCACGCCCTCCTTGTCGATGACGAAGGTGCCGCGCACGGCGCAGCCCTTGTCCTCGTCGAAGACGCCGTACGCCCGCGAGGTCTCGCCGTGCGGCCAGAAGTCCGACAGCAGGGGGTACTCCAGGCCCTCCTGCTCGGAGAAGACGCGCAGCGAGAACGGGGAGTCGTTGGAGACCGCGAGCAGCTGCACGTCGTCGCCCGAGAACTTCGGCAGCTCGTCGCGCAGGGCGCACAGCTCACCGGTGCAGACCCCGGTGAAGGCGAAGGGGTAGAAGACGAGGACGACGTTCTTCTCGCCGCGGAAGTCCGAGAGCTTCACGAGCTCGCCGTGCTGGTTCTTCAGCTCGAAGTCAGGGGCCTTCGTACCGACGTCGATCACCATGCGCGCGCATCCTTCTCGTCCGTAGCGTGCCGGCCCCGGGTCCGTCCGCTTGGCTCGCACCCGGCCGCCGGCGATTCCGCCCCAGTCTGTCACCCGTCCGGCGGCAGTCGGCACCGTGCCCCCCGTGGTCGGGGACCACGGGGGGCACGGTTGCGGTGCGGCTCGGCGGGCCGTTGCCCGGCGGGGGTCAGCGCTTGCCGGAACGCGCGGCCTTCGGGGTGACCAGGCGGCTGCCGGTCCAGTCCTTGCCCGCGTTCACACTGCTGGTCTGGGCCAGCCCGGCGGTGCTGGCGGCTTCGCCGATGTCACTCGCCTCGACATACCCGTCGCGGCCGGTCTTCGGCGTCATCAGCCAGATCGGGGCTCCCGCGTCGATCATGGTGGTGGCGTCCACCAGCGCGTCCGTCAGGTCGCCGTCGTCCTCTCGGAACCACAGCACCACGGCATCGGCCACGTCGTCGTACTCCTCGTCGACGAGCTCCGTGCCGGTCAGTTCCTCGATGGCGTCACGCAGCTCCTGCTCGGTGTCCTCGTCGTAACCGAGCTCCTGGACCACCTGTCCGGGCTGGAAACCCAGCCTGGCGGCCGGGTTGGTCCGCTCCTCCGCGTGGTCCGCGGTCGCGCTCACGGATTGCCTCCTGTCATGTTCCGGGAAAATGCCTGTCACAAGCACCCCGCGCGTACGCGAGGTATTGGCCGTAGTCCACACGGGCCGAGCGGATCGCGCAAGTACCCGGCCGCCGATCCCGCCCAAACGTTGACTTCTCGCCGCAAGCCGCACGCGGCGCAGTGATTCGCGCCACAGACCCGCCGCGGCCCGCCGCCGGGTTGGGCGGCCGTGGGAGGCACTGGGCCGAACGGCCAGATACGGCCGTCGGCCGGGCCCTGCCGCCATGGGCGTATGGTTGCGATTTGGCCGACTTACCAGCCTCGGCCGAAAGACGACCGGTGTCTCACAGAGTGGCAGTTACCGCCCAGTAGAGATGACGTTTTCGCCTCTGCGGTCCACGATGGAGGCGGCGCGACACCAGCAGAGCACGAATCCACTGCGTGCACAGCACGAACGAAACTGCGTGCACAGCACGAACGAAACAGCGAAGGAACAGCGTGGCTTCCGGATCCGATCGCAACCCGATCATCATTGGCGGCCTTCCCAGCCAGGTCCCGGACTTCGATCCAGAAGAGACCCGGGAATGGCTCGACTCGCTCGACGCAGCCGTCGATGAGCGAGGCCGGGAACGTGCCCGCTACCTCATGCTCCGCCTCATCGAGCGGGCGCGCGAGAAGCGCGTGGCCGTGCCCGAGATGCGCAGCACGGACTACGTCAACACCATCGCGACCAAGGACGAGCCGTTCTTCCCCGGCAACGAGGAGATCGAACGCAAGATCCTGAACGCGACCCGCTGGAACGCGGCCGTCATGGTCTCGCGCGCCCAGCGCCCCGGGATCGGCGTGGGCGGGCACATCGCCACCTTCGCCTCCTCGGCCTCGCTCTACGACGTGGGCTTCAACCACTTCTTCCGCGGCAAGGACCGCGGCGACGGCGGTGACCAGGTCTTCTTCCAGGGCCACGCCTCGCCGGGCGTCTACGCCCGTGCCTTCCTGCTCGACCGCCTCTCCGAGTCCCAGCTGGACGGCTTCCGCCAGGAGAAGTCCCGGTACCCGGACGGGCTGTCCAGCTACCCGCACCCGCGGTCGATGCCGGACTTCTGGGAGTTCCCGACCGTCTCCATGGGCCTCGGCCCGATCGGCGCGATCTTCCAGGCCCGGATGAACCGCTACATGGAGGCCCGCGGCATCGCCGACACCTCCAAGTCGCACGTCTGGGCCTACCTCGGCGACGGCGAGATGGACGAGCCCGAGTCGCTCGGCCAGCTGTCCATCGCCGCCCGCGAGGGCCTGGACAACCTGACCTTCGTCGTGAACTGCAACCTCCAGCGCCTCGACGGCCCGGTGCGCGGCAACGGCAAGATCATGCAGGAGCTGGAGTCGCAGTTCCGCGGCGCCGGCTGGAACGTGATCAAGCTGGTCTGGGACCGCAGCTGGGACCCGCTGCTGGCCCAGGACCGCGACGGCGTGCTGGTCAACAAGCTGAACACGACCCCCGACGGCCAGTTCCAGACGTACGCCACCGAGACCGGCGCGTACATCCGCGAGCACTTCTTCGGCGGCGACCACCGGCTGCGGAAGATGGTCGAGGGCATGACCGACGACCAGATCCTGCATCTGGGCCGCGGCGGCCACGACCACAAGAAGATCTACGCGGCGTACAAGGCGGCCAAGGAGCACAAGGGCCAGCCCACCGTGATCCTGGCGCAGACCGTCAAGGGCTGGACGCTCGGCCCGAGCTTCGAGGGCCGCAACGCGACCCACCAGATGAAGAAGCTGACGGTCGACGACCTCAAGCACTTCCGCGACCGGCTGCACCTGCCGATCCCGGACAAGGAGCTGGAGTCGGGCCTGCCGCCGTACTACCACCCGGGACGGGACTCCGAGGAGATCCAGTACATGCACGACCGGCGCCAGGGCCTGGACGGCTACGTCCCGACCCGCGTGGTGCGGTCGAAGCCGCTGACGCTCCCCGGCGACAAGACCTACGCGACGGTCAAGAAGGGCTCCGGCCAGCAGTCGATCGCCACCACCATGGCGTTCGTCCGGCTGCTGAAGGACCTGATGCGGGACAAGGAGATCGGCAAGCGCTTCGTGCTGATCGCCCCCGACGAGTACCGGACCTTCGGCATGGACTCGTTCTTCCCGTCGTCGAAGATCTACAACCCGCAGGGCCAGCAGTACGAGTCGGTGGACCGCGAGCTGCTGCTCGCCTACAAGGAGTCGCCGACCGGCCAGATGCTGCACGACGGCATCACCGAGGCCGGCTGCACCGCCTCCCTGATCGCGGCCGGCTCCGCCTACGCGACGCACGGCGAGCCGCTGATCCCGGTCTACGTCTTCTACTCGATGTTCGGCTTCCAGCGGACCGGCGACCAGTTCTGGCAGATGGCCGACCAGCTCTCGCGCGGCTTCGTGCTGGGCGCGACGGCGGGCCGGACCACGCTGACCGGTGAGGGCCTCCAGCACGCGGACGGCCACTCGCAGCTGCTCGCCTCGACGAACCCCGCGGCCGTCGCCTACGACCCGGCGTACGGCTACGAGATCGCGCACATCGTCAAGGACGGCCTGCGCCGGATGTACGGCGAGAACAGTGAGGACGTCTTCTACTACCTCACCGTCTACAACGAGCCGATCCAGCACCCGGCCGAGCCCGAGAACGTCGACGTCGAGGGCATCCTCAAGGGGCTCCACCGCCTGAAGCAGGGCGACAAGGGCACCCACCCGGCGCAGATCATGGCGTCCGGCGTCGCGGTGCCGTGGGCGCTGGAGGCACAGCGGATCCTCGCCGACGAGTGGGACGTGAAGGCCGACGTCTGGTCCGCGACCTCCTGGAACGAGCTGCGGCGCGACGCCGTCGCGGCGGAGGAGCACAACCTGCTCCACCCGGAGGAGGAGCAGCGCGTCCCGTACGTGACGACGAAGCTGGAGGGCACCGAGGGTCCGAAGGTGGCCGTGTCCGACTGGATGCGTGCCGTTCCGGACCAGATCGCGCGCTGGGTGCCGGGGACGTACCAGTCGCTGGGCGCCGACGGCTTCGGCTTCGCCGACACCCGGGGTGCGGCCCGCCGGTTCTTCCACATCGACGCGCAGTCGATCGTGCTGGCCGTGCTGACGGAGCTGGCGAAGGAGGGCAAGGTCGACCGCTCGGCGCTGAAGCAGGCGATCGACCGGTACCAGCTGCTCGACGCCTCCGCGGCGGACCCGGGGGCGGCCGGCGGCGACGCCTAGGCGCTCGCGCGAGCCGCGGCGGACGACGGGTGGGGCCCGGACACCTTGGGTAACCTTGGGTGTCCGGGCCCCACGTCGTGGGAGAACGCGGAGAAGGGCGGGGGAACCCTGGCAGCACCCGGGGGAACGCAGCGACCCGGGGAGACGCAGCGGAACGCGGGGAGACGCAGCGGAACGCGAAGGAACGCAGGCTGAGAAGTACGGTGCCCCGGCGGGCCCCCGCACCCCGGCCTTCGCCGACGCCCGCGCGCACCGGGCCCACCGGTCCGCGCACCGGCCTCACCGGCCCCTCGTGCATGCGTACACCGGCCCGCGCGTGTGCCGACCGCACGCCGACACCGGCCCGCGTGCACGCCTACACCGACACGCATGCCGACACCGGCCCGCGCGCGTGCCGACACGCATACCGACACCGGCCCGCGCTTGTGCCGACTGCATGCCGACACCGGCCCGTGCGCGCCCGGTCCTTGCGGACGGCCCTCGCCTCAGGTGCCCGGCCGCGGTCGGCGGCGGGCAGGGACGTCCCGTGTGGTCGTCTGCCGCCTCACCGGAAGGGCACGGCGGCCGGGGTCTGCCGGTGCACCGGGGCGCCGACTCTCCGCCGGGGATGGTCCGGGCATGACGACGGCCGGCCCCTCGCGGAGCCGGCCGTCGCGCCGGGCCGGGGCGGCGGGTGTCAGATGAGGCCCGCCGTGGAGCCCGTGGCGCCGGCCAGCCAGAGGATCGACAGCACCGTGTCGACGGCGCCGAGGACCACGGCGACCAGCGCCGGGATGTGGCGGCTGCCGCTGTTCCAGCGGCGGCCCATCGAGAGCCAGCCGCAGACGATCGCCACCGGCCCCAGGACGATGCCCAGGACGAAGAATCCGGCGACCGCGCAGACCAGCCCGATGATCCCCAGAGTCGCGCGGTCCGGTCCGCTCCCCGACCCCATCCGGCCGCGTGAGCGGAGGTTCCTGCGCGTGCGGGGGTTTCCCAAGCCCGTCATGTTCCCTCCAAAGGGTTGTCCTTCGGGCCTGTTACCCGGGTACCCCCGCACGGCGGGAGCACTCGTCGGCGTCAGCGCTCCCAGATCTTGAAGGCCCTTACGCGGTACGGGGTTTGGGGCACCCAGGTGCCGCCGCCGGGGTAGGTGTCGAACTCTCCGGTCTCCCCGCACTCGGCGCTCTGGTAGGTGGTCACCGGCCGCCCGGTGCGGTTCGCGAGCGCCTGGGCGGACGTACCGGAGGGGAGCGGGACACAGCTGTCGACATCGGTGCCGGCGAGTTCGTGGACGGTGCGGGGGCCGCCGTAGCGCGGGCGTTCCCAGAGGCACAGCTGACCGGCCGAGCAGGCACCGGCGGACGGCGCCGCGGCCGCGGAACCGGCGGACCCCGCAGGTGCCGGGGCCGCGGCGGCATCTGTGGAACCAGCGGGTCCCGCGGATGCCCCGTGGGCCGCGGAACCGGCGGACCCCGCAGGTGCCGGGGCCGCGGCGGCATCTGTGGAACCAGCGGG
>NZ_WHPN01000417.1 GCF_009735685.1 Streptomyces lycii
CCGGCCGAGTGCGCCGGCACTGCCGTGCCCGCGCGCCGGCCGGGGCCCGGCGCCCCCGCTATTCCGTCGCGATGGCGTTCAGGACGTTCATCCGGCCCGCGCGGAACGCCGGGACCAGGGCCGCCATCAGGCCGACGACCGCCGAACCGAAGAACACTCCGGTGATGGTCGGCCACGGGATCTCCAGTACGCCCAGCCCCTCCAGAGCGAGGAGTTGCTGGGCCGTGGCGCCCCAGCCCATGCCCAGGCCGAGGCCGAGCAGCGCGCCGAAGAGCGCGATGACGACCGACTCCAGCCGGATCATGCGGCGCAGCTGGCGGCGGGAGAGGCCGATGGCGCGCATCAGGCCGATCTCGCGGGTGCGTTCGACGACCGACAGGGCGAGGGTGTTCACCACGCCGAGGACCGCGACGATGATCGCGAGGGCGAGCAGGCCGTAGACCATGTTGAGCAGCTGGCCGATCTGGTCCTCCAGGGTCTCCTTGTAGTCGGCCTGGTCGCGGACCTTGTACTGCGGGAACTCCTCGAGCCGGTCCTTGACCGCCGTGTACGCCGCGTCCGCGTCCCCGGCCGCCTTGGCGAACATGATCTGGTTCAGCGGCATCCTGTCGGCCGGCAGATGGGCGCCGACCGTCGCGGTGTTGACGTACATGGCGCCCGCGTCGACCGCCGAGCCGTCCGAGGTGATCGCCGCGACCTTCAGTTTTGCGGACTCGCCGCCGACGAAGGCCACGGGCAGTTCGTCGCCGAGCGCGATGCCGTGGTCCTCGGCGAACTTCTCGCCGACCGACATGGCGTTCTCGCCGTAGGCGGCCGAGAGCCGGCCCGCGACGGTCTCCTGGCGCAGGTCCTGGGCGTACGTCGGCTCGGCGGCGGTCAGCGCGGTCTTCTGCTTCTCGCCGTCGGGGAGGCTCAGGGTGACGTTGACGACCTTGTAGTCGGTGACGTGTTCGAGCCGGCCGGACTTCTCCAGGTCCGCGAGGGCCTGCTCCGCGCCCTTGCTGATGGGCTGGCCGGTGTCGGACTGGACGATGAAGTCCGCGCCGACGGTCCTGTCGAGTTCGTCGGTGGCCGAGGCCACCATCGAGGAGCCGACCACCGACAGCGAGGCGACCAGCGCCAGGCCGATCATCAGCGCGGCAGCCGTGGCACCGGTACGGCGCGGGTTGCGCAGCGCGTTGCGCTCGGCCATCCGCCCGACCGGGCCGAACAGCCGCAGCACGACGATGCTCAGCACCCGTACCACCAGCCCGGCGAGCAGCGGGCCGACGATCACGAAACCGATCAGGGTCAGCACGACGCCGAGGCCGAGGAACGCCGAGCCGTCGGCCGCCTTCTCGGCCGCCGAGGCCGCGAACAGGGCGGCGGCCCCGGCGCCGGTCAGCAGCAGCCCGATCACGGCCCGGACGGTGCCCGCGCGGCCGTCGGCCGGGGTGCCCGCGTCGCGCAGTGCCGCCATCGGCGAGACCCGGCCGGCCCGGCGCGCCGGCAGATACGCGGAGATCACGGTGACGACGACACCGATCGCGAAACCGATGGCCGGGGTGGTCGCCTTGACCGTCAGCTCGGAGGTGTTGAGGTTCATGCCCGCGAGGCTCATCAGCTCCATCAGGCCGATGGCGAGACCGATGCCCGCGCCGATGCCGAGGACCGAGCCGACGACGCCGAGCATCAGCGCCTCGACCAGCACGGACCGGTTGACCTGCTTGCGGCTGGAGCCGATGGCCCGCATCAGGCCGAGTTCGCGGGTGCGCTGGGCGACCAGCATCGAGAAGGTGTTGACGATCAGGAAGATGCCGACGAGGACGGCGATCCCGGCGAAGCCGAGGAGGGCGTACTTCATGACGTCGAGGAAGGAGCCGAGTTCGTCGGCGGCGCTGTCCGCCTCCTCCGACTTGGTCCTGACCTCGAAGCCGCCGCCCAGCTCGGCCGTGACGGACTGCTTCAGCTGCTTCTCGGTGACACCGTCGGCGGCGATCAGCTGTACGGAGCTGACGGCGTCCGCGTCGTCCAGCAGCCGCTGCTGCGCGGTCTCGTGGTCGAAGAAGACGAGCGCGGCACCGGGGTTGGTGGTGGTGAACTTCGCGATGCCGCTGATCTTCGCCTCGGTGGTGGCGACGAAGGAGATCACCTTGACCGTGTCGCCGGCCTCGAGGCCCTGCTTGTCGGCGGTGTCGGCGTCCACGAGGACCTCGGTGGGGCCGCGCGGCGCGTGCCCGGAGACCAGCTCCATCGAGCCCTGCTCGCCCTTGTCCCAGTCGCCCGCGATGGTGGGGGCGCCGGTGCTCGGGCTGATGTTCTCGCCCTTGTCGTTGACGAGGGTGACCCGCTCGTCGTAGACGTCCGAGTAGGCGGACTCCGCGCCCTTCACCCCGGCGAGCCGGTCGACCAGGTCCTCGGGGAGGGTGTCCGGCCTGCCGGTCTCCTGGGCGTCGTCGTCCTTCTTCGGCGTCACGGTGACATCGGCCGAGCTGCTCGCGAACAGCTTGTCGAACGTGGTCGTCATGGTGTCGGTGAAGACGAGCGTGCCGCACACGAACGCCACCGACAGCATGACCGCGACGGCCGACAGCGCCATCCGCCCCTTGTGCGCGAAGAAGTTGCGCATCGAGGTCTTGACGACGGTCATGACGCCCTCCCGGAGACCGCAGGGGCCTCACCGGAGAGCGACAGCATCCGGTCCAGCACCTTCTCGGAGGTCGGGTTCGCCATGTCGTCGACGATCCGGCCGTCCGCGAGATACAGCGCGCGGTCCGCGTAGGCGGCGGCGACCGGGTCGTGCGTGACCATCACGATGGTCTGGCCCAGCTCGTCCACCGAGCGCCGCAGGAAGCCCAGCACCTCGGCGCCGGACCGCGAGTCCAGGTTGCCCGTCGGCTCGTCCCCGAAGATGATCTCCGGCCGGGCGGCGAGCGCGCGGGCCACGGCGACACGCTGCTGCTGGCCGCCGGACAGCTCGGTCGGCCGGTGCTTGAGACGGTCCGCCAGTCCCACGGTCTCCACGACCCGGTCCAGCCACGGCTTGTCGGGCTTGCGGCCCGCGATGTCCATGGGGAGCGTGATGTTCTCCAGGGCGTTCAGGGTGGGCAGCAGGTTGAACGCCTGAAAGATGAAACCGACCCGGTCCCGGCGCAGCCGCGTCAGCTTCTTGTCCTTCAGGCCGGTGATCTCGGTCTCGTCGAGGAAGATCTGCCCCGACGTGACGGTGTCCAGCCCGGCCAGGCAGTGCATCAGCGTCGACTTGCCCGAACCGGACGGGCCCATGATGGCGGTGAACCGCCCGCGTTCGATGTCCGCGTCGACGTTGTCCAGCGCCAGCACCCGGGTCTCCCCGGTGCCGTACGCCTTGACGACCTGGCGTGCCCTGGCGGCGACGGCCGTCCGACCTCCACTGCCCCCGGTCCTGGGAATCGATACAGCCGTAGTCACGGTATGTCTCCTATGTTGGGTTTCGAAAGTCCGCCGGCGCGAAGGTGGTCGAGCACGCACCGCGGAGTGGAACCAGCGTCCCCGAACGCCGGGCCCGCCACGATGGGGAACGGCGCCGTCCTGGGGTGGGGCAGGCCCCACCCCCCTTGGTCCGGCCGGCCCCTCGCTGCGCGTCTTCGGACGTGCGCTCTCAGCCTAGGGAGAGCGGACCGCGCGAATCGTCCTCCGCCGGTACGAACCGGGGGGTGCCCCGAAGTACGGATGTCCCCCTAGGGGTCTCATCCTCCGGCGTGAGGGGCCCGGTGCCGCACGGGCACGGCGAAGGGCCCGTACCGGGGCACGTCCCCACGCGCGGTGCGTCGGGAGGTGCCCGGTACGGGCCCTTCGGGAAGACGGAGGAGCGGTCAGTGCGGCCGGGTCAGAGCAGTCCGTCCCACATCTGCTCCAGCAGCACCGACCACCAGTTCTCCGGCGACGACAGGCACGCCGGGTCCAGCGCCGCGAGCTGCGCCTGGAAGTCGACCGTCCAGCGTCCGGCCTGGTCCGGTGTCAGGCCGTAGCGCAGCCGCCACATCCGCCCGAGCAGCGCCATGCAGCGGACGAACTCCGGCAGCCCGCTGTTGACGAACTGCGGCACCGCGGGCTGCCCGCCCGGGCCGGCCTCCAGCGGTACGGCCACGATGTTCGCCGTGCCGTACTGCACGCACAGCTGACGGCCGAAGTCGCTGCCCATCACCAGATACGAACCCGCGTCCGAGGCGGGCTGCACGCCCCGCTCGGCCGCCAGCTCCGCCAGCGTCGGCACCGGGTGGCCCGGCTGCGCCTGCGCCCAGAAGAACGGGCCGAAGTCGACCGGCAGTCCCGCCCAAACGAGGGTCTGCGCGACCACGTCCGGCACGCCCTGCCGGGACACCGCTCGCTGGTCGAACCGGAACAGACCCTGCGGGCCGAACGCCTGAGCCAGCTCGTGCGCCAGCCCCTCCGGCGGGACCGGCGGGGCCTGCTGCACCTGGCTCGGGTGCGGCAGCGGCACCCGGTTCGGCGCGGGCCGCGCCGGGCCGTCGGCGACCTGGTGCAGCTCGCCCTGGTGCTCGATCAGATGCCGTACGCCCTGCTGGCGGGTCGCGTGGTCGCGGCCGTACGCGGCGGTGCTGCTGATCCGCACCTGCGGCCAGGTCTCCGCGACCATCCGGGCGCAGTAGCCGCCCGGCAGGTCGCAGGACTCCAGTTCGGTGTGCAGCTCCAGCACCTGCTGCGGCGGCACGTTCATGGCGCGCAGCTCGTGCAGGATCTGCCACTCCGGGTGCGGCGTGCCGTACGCGGAGCGGCGGATGATCTGCTGCTCGGAGCCGTCCTGCGCGCGGTAGCGCAGCACCGCCATGTAGCCGGGGCCGACCATCGGCGGGCCGCCGGGGGACTGCGG
>NZ_WHPN01000418.1 GCF_009735685.1 Streptomyces lycii
CTCGGTCCGGCCACGGCGTACAGCGCGGTACCGCTCACCAGCAGCACCGCCGCGGTCCACGTCGCCACCGCCGTGCCGGGGGGAAGGAGCAGCCAGCCGCCCACCTGTCCCACGATCCCCGTCCCGGCGGGGGCGAAGAGCGTGAACGCGAGCCAGCCGACCGGCAGGGTCCAGGCGTACGGCGCACCGCACACCACCGCCCCCAACGCGGCCAGGCCGGTCAGGCCCGCGCTGTCACGGACGATGAACGGGACGGCGGCGAGTTCCGGTCCCAGCACCCGGACGGCCGACGGCACGGCGCCGACGACGGTACCGATCAGCAGCACGTGCGCCACCCGGCGCGGCGCCCACCGGATCGCGGCCGTCCGGTCCAGCGCGGCATCCTGCCCGCCGAGCCCGGCGGCGGCGGCCGTCACCCCCGCGGCGAGGACCAGAACCGTGACCCTCGGATCCGCGGGGCCCTGTCCGTCGTCCGGGGCGAGCAGCCACACCGCCAGTGCGGTGAGGGCCACGACGGCGGCCGACGCGGGCAGATGCCGGGAACGCGCGTAGAGCACCGGCCACCTCACCGGGACGTTCCCCCGTTCAGCGCTTCGAGCTGGCCGTAGTCGCAGGAGAGCGCGGCGGCGCGGGCCTCGGTGATCCGTGAGCGCTGCTCGGCGGGCGGCAGCGCCGTGAGCCGGTCCCAGACGGCTTCGGCTTCCTTCCACGCCTGTCCCGCGTACGGGTCGTCGGCGTCGTAGCGCTCCAGCGGCGTCAGGTCGCGCTCCCCCAGGGCCCAGCTCGCGGCGATGCTCTGGGCGACGAGTTCGGTCCGCCCACCGCTCTCCCGGGGGCTGCGCGCGCTGCAGTTCGGTACGAGGCCCTGGGCGAGCAGGGCTCGGGTGAGTCCCTCGCCCCGCGCGCCCGCGAGCACCGGGTCGTCGAAGTCGGCGAGGACCACGTCGGCGGAGAGTTCGCGTTCCGCCGTGATCGCACGCAGCGCGGTCTCCTCCCGCACCGTGTCCGGCGCCTCGTCGCCGAGCACGCCGTGCAGCAGGCGCAGCGCCTCCCGTCCGTGCGGCGCGAGTTCGGGCAGGCGTGACCGGTGCGCCTCGGTCACGCACACCGGTCCGTCGCAGACCGGGGCCGCGGCGGCCCGGTCGACGACATACGTGTCGCGCGGCGCGGCCGGGAGGACGAGCAGGGCGAGGGCGGCACCGGCCAGGGCGGGCACCGGAGCGAGCAGCCGGGCCCGGCGGGTCGCGGCCACCAGCAGCGCGAAGCCGGTGGCGAGCAGGCCGAGGAACCAGAGCGTCTGGCCGAGGTGCACGGCGCCGGAGAGCGTCAGCAGCATCTCGCGCGCCTCCGCGGTGGCCGGCGACAGTTGGGAGAGCCGGTTCGGCGCGAGCCCCGACGGGCGCTCCTCGTCCGAGTGCTGCTGGAGGAGGACGGTCGCCAGCAGGCAGATCACCGCCAGCGCCGGCGGGGTGAGGGCGGAGGGCAGCGCCCGTGCGACGCCCATCCCGAACACCGCGCCGGCGACCAGGGCCAACGCGCCCACCAGCGCGATCGGCAGCCATGTCACGGGCGTGTAGGTGGTGTCCCCCAGGGCGACCTGGCCACCGCCCCACAGGACGAGGAGGCCGAACCCCGACACCAGCGCGATCGCCGTCGCGCCCGCCGGCAGTGCCGCCCGCCGCCAGGCCGGCCGCGGTGCGGTCGCCAGCAGCTCGGTCATCCGCGAGCGGGAGTCGCGCAGCCCCTGGAGCGCCCCGATGCCCACCGCGAGCGGCCAGAGATAGGCCAGCGTGGTACGGGTGAGCAGCGCCATCGAGGTCCACTGCGCCGTCCAGCGCGTGGTGCCCCGCCACCACGAACCGTCGATCAGGCAGAGGAACGCCAGGGCACCTCCCAGCACGGTGACGCCGGCCCACGGGGCGGCGGAGCGCTTCAGTTCGGTGCGCAGCACGCGGCCGTTCACCAGGTTCCCTCTTTCCGCTCGGAGTTGCGGAGCAGCGCCGAGTAGCCGCGCTCCAGCGGGCTGTCGCCCGGGTGGCCGGGGCCGCCCGCCGCGGCCATCTCCTCCGGGGTGCCCTGGAAGACGAGGCGGCCGGCGGCGAGGAGCAGCACGTCGGAGCAGGCGGCCGCGACGTCCTCGACCAGATGGGTGGAGACGACCACGCAGGTGTCGCGGCCGAGTTCCTGGAGCAGTTCGCGGAAGCGCATCCGCTGGGCCGGGTCCAGACCGGCCGTCGGCTCGTCCAGCAGCAGTACCGCGGGGTCGTTGACGATGGCCTGGGCGATGCCGGCCCTCCGCACCATGCCGCCGGACAGCGCCTTCATCCGCTCGTCGGCACGGTCGGCCAGGCCCACCCGTTCCACGGCGCGCTGGACGGCCCCGGGGATGTCCGACCCGGGTACCTCCTTCAGCCAGGCCATGTACTCGACGAACTCGCGCACAGTGAACCGCTTGTAGTAGCCGAACTCCTGCGGCAGATAGCCGATCCGGCGGCGCACGGCCCGCTGGTCGCCCACCCCGCTCACGGAGGTGCCGAACAGCTCCAGTTCGCCCGCGGCGGGGCGCAGCACGGTGGCCAGGGTACGGATCAGCGTGGTCTTGCCCGCGCCGTTGGGCCCCAGGAGGCCGTGTGCGCCGGTGCCCAGGGACAGGCTGGGCCCGTCGACGGCGATCCGCCTCCGGCCGGCCCGTACCTTCAGTGCGGTGGCCCGGATCTCCCAGGCGTAGTTCTTCGGCGCGATGTCGGCCGCGCCGGTCGCGGGCGTCATGCAGTCGTCCTTTCCGGTGGTCATCGGGGGTTCCGCAGCACGGAGTACGCGCCCCTGCGGGCGATCACGATCCCGGCCCCGAGCGCCAGCAGCAGTGCCCAGGCGGGCAGTTGGTCGGGGCGGAGGGCGAGAGGGGTGCGCTGGGTGGCGAGCGCCGGCGCCAGGATCACGGCCGCCCACACGGCGCCCAGCACGACGGCGGCACGGCCGACGCCGATGGCACCGCCCAGTGCCAGGGCCGCGACGGTGAAGGCCAGCGTGGGCAGCAGCCATTCCGCGACGGTCACCCCCGTCAGCCGGCCCCCGGCGAACAGGACGGGGACGAGCACGGTGAGCACGGACGCGGTCCGGCGGAGCAGCAGGTACAGCCCCGCCCGCGGGGCGGAGGACGTCAGTTCGTGCGCCGGGTCCAGGCCGGGCGACCAGGCGGCGGCGACACCGGCCAGCGGCAGCGCGGGGGCCAGCAGCAGGACCGGCGACACCTCGCCGAAGTCCGGGTTCAGGAAGTCCAGCAGCAGTGCGATCAGGGTCAGGCCGGCGGTCATGGCCAGCCACGGCACCATCACCGGGGTCGCCCATCGAGGCAGCCGGGCGCGGCGGCGCAGCCGCTTCGGTGCCGGGGCCGCGGCGTCCAGCCGGGAGTCCAGGTCCGAGCGCACGGCGCCGAGCAGTGCGGTGATCTCGGGCGCCTCCGTGGCGACGGCGGCCGCGAGCCGCTCGCGGCAGATGCCGCACGCCTCCAAGTGCGCCTCCAGGGCCCACAGTTCGTCGGCGGCCATGCCGGTGCCGCCGCGCGCGTAGTCGTGGACGAGCCGCGCAGACGCGTGTTCCACCCTCATGTCAGTGCCTTTCGCATCGCGATCCGGGCCCGTCGGGCGCGGGTCTTGACCGTGCCTTCGGGCAGCCCGAGCAGGACCGCGGTCTCCCGGACGGAGAACCCGTCGAGCACCATGGCCTGCAATACCTGCCGGAGTTCCGGCGCCAGGCGCCGCAGGGCGTCCCCGACGTCGCCGCCCACGGTCCCGGCCAGGACCTCCTCCTCCGCGGCGGGCACCACTGCCCGTTCGGCGGCGGCGACCGGTGGATCGGCGTGGTGGGCGCGGCGCCGGAAGGCGTCCACGAGGCGGCGCGCGGCGATCGTCCACAGCCAGCCGACGGCGGTGCCGCCGACGGCGCTCCCGGCGAACGCGCCCGCCGCGCGCCAGACCGCCAGATACGTCTCCTGCATCACCTCGGCGACGATCTGCTCGTCCGCGCAGCGGCGGCGCAGCCGCACCGCCATCCACGGCGCCGTACGCCGGTACAGCTCGTCGAACGCGTCGCGGTCGCCTCCGGCCACCAGCCGGAGCAGGCGCTCCTCGTCCAGCTCGTGCAGTGCTTTCCTGCGTGATCTCACACCCGGCAGACGTCCGGACCGGCGCGGAGGTTCTCCGCACGGAGTGATCCATGTCACGCCCGCCGTCTTCCGTGACGGTCCGTCGCGGAGCGTCGCGAAACGCCAGGGCGATCCGCTGCGGGGCACGGTCTTGCCGCCGCCGGTTCCGGCGTACCGGGCACGGAGAACGGGTGCGCCCCGCGCCCGCACCGCGCGGCGGGCGGCGGGCGGCGGGCCACCGTGCCGCCCGGTCGGTGACAGTCTCAGCTGCGGGCGGGCGGCAGGCGGCGCGGCAGCCTGCCCTCCGCAGCTCCTGCCGGCCGTGGACAGCGGCGGGCAGCCGCGCCGCACAGGAAGCTCACGCGCGGCGGTTGTGCCTGCTCAGCGGCCTCGCGGGCATACGCGGACCGCCGCTCGGCGCCCATCGGGCCCGGTGCGCGCGGACGGAGTACGCGCGTGGCGCGCAGGGCGGTTCGGGACTACGGCAGGGGGCCACGACCGGTCCCCCGCTCCGGTCGCGGCCCCGCTCGCCGGGTGTGCTCAGGACGGTCACGAACCGCAGCAGCCGCCCTCCGGAGCCTCCCCGGCGGCGGCCGACCCGGCCGGCGCACCGATCCGGACGACCTGCGGCTCCGGGGCACAGCAGCCTTCGTCCGCCGCCCGGCCGGCTTCCGGGGCACAGCAGCCGCCGTCCGCCACCCGGCCGGCTTCCGGGGCGTCGAAGAGTCCGGCGCCGCCGCACACGCCGGTCTCGGGGAGGGTGAGTTCGACGCGGTCGGCCGCCCGGAGGTCGCCCGCGACGGCGGCGGCGACGGAACGCACCTGCTCGTAGCCGGTCATCGCCAGGAAGGTCGGCGCACGGCCGTAGGACTTCATGCCGACCAGGTACACACCCTGCTCCGGGTGGGACAGTTCGCGGTGTCCGTGCGGGTAGACGGTGCCGCAGGAGTGCTGGTTCGGGTCGATGAGCGGGGCGAGTCCGACCGGGGCCTGGAGCCGTTCGTCCAGGCCGAGGCGCAGTTCGCCGAGGAAGGACAGGTCCGGGCGGAAGCCGGTCAGCACGATCACCTCGTCCACGGCGTCGAGCCGTCGGCCGTCCTCGCCGACCAGCACCACGCGGCCGTCGGCGTCACGCTCCATCGCGTCGGTGCGGAAGCCGGTGACGGCGTCCGCGAAGCCCTGGTCGACGGCCGCCTTCGCCGCGAGGCCGAGGGCGCCCCGCGCGGGCAGCTGGTCGGCGGTGCCGCCGCCGAAGGTCGAGCCGGAGATGCCGCGGCGCAGGATCCACACGGCGTGCGTCCCCTCTCCGTCCTCGCGCCTCGCCAAATCGGCCAGTTGGGCGAGCGCGGTGAAGGCGGAGGCGCCGGAGCCGATGACCGCGGTGCGCCTGCCCGCGTAACGGAGGCGGACCTCCGGGTCCGTGAGGTCGGGGACGCGGTAGCTCACGCGGTCGGCGGCGGCCTGCTCGCCGAGCGCCGGCAGACCGCTGCCGCCGGCCGGGCCGGGACGGGTCCAGGTGCCGGAGGCGTCGATCACGGCGCGGGCGAACAGGCGCTCCTCGCGGCCGTCGGTGTGGGCGACGTGCACGACGAACGGCTGCGTGCCGCGGCCGGCGTCCACGATCCGGTCCCGTCCGGCGCGCGAGACACCGGTCACCCGGGCACCGTAGCGGACCCTGTCGCCCAGGGCGTCGGCCAGGGGCTGGAGGTAGCGCCCGGCCCAGTCCCCGCCGGAGGGGTAGCCGGCGCTGTCCGGGGCGGTCCAGCCGGTGGCGGCCAGCAGCTTCTCCGCCGCCGGGTCGACGACCTCGGCCCAGGTGGAGAACAACCGGACGTGCGACCACTCGCGCACCGCGGCGCCGGCGGCCGGGCCCGCCTCCAGCACCAGCGGTTCGAGGCCGCGCCCGGCCAGGTGGGCGGCGGCGGCCAGACCCGTCGGGCCGGCGCCGATGACAACGACGGGAAGGCTGGCGGTGGGCTCCATGGGAGGACTTCTTCCTGCGAGTGGCGGTCAGATACGGAAAGCGGCGAGGAGCAGGGACTGCTCGGCGCGTACGCGATGGGCGGCGGCCCGGCAGGCACTGTCGCAGACCTGCGCGCGGCTGTCGCAGAACTCGACCGCGGGGGTTCGCGCGGTCGCGCCGGCCGCCGCGGCGCGGATTCGAGTGAGCAGCGAGGGCATTCCGGACTCCTCGGGTCTTGGCTTCCGGGATTCTTGATTTGAGATCTGTCGATGCCTTGTGTGATCAGCATGGCACCTGATTCGATGAACGTCAACATAGACAGACATCGAACTCTGAGGCGGGCTGGAGACAGGCATGGAAGACGTCGACGTGGCGGTGATCGGCGGCGGGCAGTCCGGGCTGGCCGCGGCACACGCCCTGCTGGGACAGGGGCTCGAGCCGGTGGTGCTGGAGGCGTCCGGCCGCGCGGCCGGGTCGTGGCCGCGCTACTACGACAGCCTCACCCTCTTCTCCCCCGCCCGGTACAGCTCGCTCCCGGGCATGCCGTTCCCCGGGGGCGACGCGGACCGCCATCCGCACCGCGACGAGGTGGCCGGCTACCTGACGGCGTACGCCGCGCGCCTGGACGCCGACATCCGCACCGGCTCCCGGGTCACCGAGGTACTCCGCGGCGGCCGCGGCTTCCAGGTGCGCCTGCGGGACGGGACCCGGCTGTCGGCGCGGGCCGTCGTCGCCGCGTCCGGGACGTTCGGCCGCCCGCACCGACCCCGGCTGCCGGGCCTCGGGACGTTCACGGGACGGGTGCTGCACGCCGCGGAGTACCGCGAGCCGGGCCCGTTCGCGGGGCGGCGGATCGTCGTGGTGGGCACGGGGAACTCCGCCGTGCAGATCGCCGCCGAGCTGGCCGCCGCGGCCCGGGTGACGCTCACCGGCCGGACACCGGTGAAATTCGCCCCGCAGCGCGTCCTCGGGCGGGACCTGCACTTCTGGCTGAGGCACACCGGCCTCGACACGGCACCGCTCGGCCGCTTCGTTCGCACCCCGCCGACGCAACTGGTCATCGACGACGGCCGCTACCGCGCCGCGCTCGCCCAGGGGGCGCCGGACCGGCGCGGGCTGTTCACCGGGATCGAGGGCCGCAAGGTCGTCTGGGCCGACGGAACCACCGAGGAGGCCGACGTCATCCTGCTCGCCACCGGCTACCGGCCCGACCTGCCCTATCTCGCCGGCCTCGACGGCGCCCTCGACCGGGCGGGGCACCCGGCGCACCGGGAAGGCCTCTCCACCGCCCATGCCGGGCTCGCGTTCGTCGGGCTGGAGTGGCAGCGGAGCCTGTCCTCGAACTCCCTGCGCGGCGCCGGCCGGGACGCCGCCCGCGTCGCGCGGCGCCTGGCCGTCCACCTCTCCCGGAGCTGAGCCCCGCCCTGCTTCGACATGTGCCAACATAGACGTATGTCGAATACGAGGCTGCCGCTGCTCGAACCCGCCGGCCCGGCGGTGGCGCCGTGCTGCCCGCCGCTGACCGAGCGCCCCATGACCGCCGAGGAAGCCGAGACGGCCGCCCGGATGTTCAAGGCCCTCGGCGACCCGGTGCGCCTGCGGCTGTTCTCCGCCGTCGCGTCCCACGAGGGCGGGGAGGCGTGCGTGTGCGACATCTCCGACGTCGGCGTCTCGCAGCCGACCGTCTCGCACCACCTGAAGAAGCTCAAGGATGCCGGCCTGCTCACCTCCGAACGCCGCGGCACCTGGGTCTACTACCGCGTCGAGCCGTCCGTCCTCGCGGCCATGGGCAAGCTGCTCACCACGCCCGCCACAGCCTGACCTCCGCACACCGGGAATCCGCCGCGGCCGCCCGCCGCCGCCCCGGGCCGGCCGGCCGCGGACGTCCTCCGTTCCGGCGGCGGTCGTGCCGCCGGACGGTCTGCCTGCTGTTCCGGCGACCGGTTTCCTGGCAGGATCCCAGCCTTCGGTTCCGGTCTCCCAGGAGGAGAAAGCAATGACCGAACGTCCGGGCAGAGTGGTCTGCGACATCACCGTTTCGGCCGACGGGTACTCCGCCGGACTCCACCAGACCGAGGAACGCCCCTTCGGCGAGGACGGCGGCGACGGCTGGGGCGACAAGCTGCACGCCTGGTTCACCGAAACCCCCGAGGAGAACCGGGCCGTTATCGACCGGATGGCCGCCGCCAGGGCCTTCGTCATGGGGCGCAACATGTTCGGACCGGTGCGCGGCGCGTGGGACCGGCAGTGGAACGGCTGGTGGGGCGACAATCCGCCCTACCACGCCCCGGTCTTCGTGCTCACCCATCACGCGCGCGAGCCGCAGCCGATGGAGGGCGGCACCACGTACTACTTCGTCACCGACGGCATCGAGTCGGCGCTGGCGCAGGCACGCGCGGCGGCCGGGGACGGCGATGTCGCGATCCAGGGCGGCGCGACCACCGTCAACCAGTACCTCGCCGCGGGCCTGATCGACGAGCTGCGGCTGCACATCGCGCCGCTCACGCTCGGCGCCGGCACACGGGTGTTCGAGGGCGTCCCGCCGCTGAGCCTCGAACAGGTGGAGTCGCGGTCGGCGAAGCTCGTCACCCACGTGACCTACCGCGTGCTGTCCTGAGCCCCCGGCGGAACCACCGGCCCGGCGGGAGCACCTCCGCCGGGCCGGCCCCGCGCGGCAAGCGGCGCCCGACCTGACACCCGCCGCCTCCCGCCTGCCGCCTGTCCGGGCGAGGTGCGCTCCCGCCTCGGGCCTCGCGGCCCGCGCTGCCGCACTGCCGCTGTGCCGCACTACCGCAGTGACCGCGACGACCGCGGCACCCGCTTGACATATTCCCATATCGGCATACGATGAGGGCATGGCCCGGGCCGCAACGACAGCAGACGCATTCAACGCCGTGGCGGAACCACAGCGCCGGCGAATACTCGACGCCCTCACCGGCGGCGAACGTTCCGTGACCGCCCTGGCCGAGGAGCTGGAGCTGACACAGCCGCAGGTCTCCAAGCATCTGCGCGTCCTGCGGGACGTCGGTGCCGTGGACGTCCGGGAGGACGGCCGGCACCGGCTCTACCGGCTCAACGCCGAGGCGCTGAGGCCGATCCACGACTGGGTCCGGCGATACGAGCGGTTCTGGTCGGAGCGCTTCGCCCGGCTGGACTCCGTCATCGAGGACCTCAAGCGCCAAGATCACCGCGACGAGTGAACGGAGAACCGGCCATGACCGGCAACCACACCGCGACCCTGACCCTCCCGGCGGACGACCAGATCCTCATCACCCGGGACTTCCGCGCGCCCCGGCGGCTGGTCTACCGGGCCTGGACCACACCCGAACTGGTCAAGCGCTGGTGGTGCGGCGAGCGCGGCACGCTGGACACAGCCGAGATGGACTTCCGGGTGGGCGGCGCCTGGCGGTACGTCATGACGGCCAACGCCGGTTTCGAGGTCGCCTTCCACGGTGAGTACCGCGAGATCGTCCCCGAGGAGCGGATCGTCTGGACCGAGGTCTTCGAGGGGGCTCCCGGGATGACCGCGGAGGAGGCGGAGGCGAACGCCGCGGTGAACACCGCCGTCTTCACCGAGAAGGACGGCGTCACGTCACTGTGGATGCTCACGGAGGTGCCGGACCGCACCGTCCGTGACGCGATCATCGAGTCCGGCATGGAGGGCGGCATGCAGGAACAGATGGCGGCGCTGGAGAAGCTGGCGGCCTCGTTGACCGGCTGACACGCCGCGCCGGGCCGGGACCGCGCCTGCTGCGGGCCGGGCCCGGCGCCGGAGGCGGGACTCCGGAGGCGGGACTCGGACTCCGGAGGCGGGACTCCGGAGGCGGGACTCCGGAGGCGGCGGCAGCGCGGTACGACGTCACCGTGCGCGCAACCGGTCCAGGGCCTGCCGGCTCTTCTCGTCCGCGGCGCGGTAGATCACCAGCTGCTGGTCCGGGTCCTGGAGCGGCGTCAGCACTTCGAACCGCAGGGCGATCTCACCGGCCTCGGGATGCCGTATCACCTTGCTCCCACGGCCGTTGGCCTTGATGTCCCGCTCCGCCCACAGGCGGGCGAACTCCTCGTCGTGGGCGGTGAATTCGGCGATGAGGCCGCTCAACGCCTCGTCGTGCGGACAGGCGGCCCACGCGGCGCGCAGATGGGCGACCGCTTCCCGCACGACGCGGTCGCGGTCGACATAGAACTCGCGGATCTCCGGATGCATCAGGCACAGCCACATCGCGTTGCGCCGCGACGGCGGCAGGGTGCCGAAGTCCAGGAGCAGCCGCGCCATTTCGCCGTTCCAGGCGAGGATGTCGTAGCGGTGGTTCATCAGCATGACCGGCAGCGGCGACAGGTCGTCCACCAGCCGGGCCAGCGGCGGTGCCGCCGTGGTGGCGGGCTCGCCGGCGCTGCGGGGGCGCTGCTGGGCCAGGTTGAAGAGGTAGGCGCGTTCCCCGGGGGGCAGGCGCAGCGCCCCGGCCAGCGCCTCCACCACGCCCGCCGAGGGCCGCAGTCCGCGGGCCTGTTCCAGCCGCACGATGTAGTCGGTGCTGACCCCGGCCAGTTCGGCGACCTCTTCGCGGCGCAGTCCCGGGGTCCGCCGGGACTGCCGGCGCCAGGGCAGGGCGAAGTCGCGCGGGTCCAGGCGTTCGCGCCGGGTCCGCAGAAAGGCGGCCAGCTCCTGTGCCGCGTCCACGGCGGGGGTCGTCATGGCCGGTCCAACAGCCCGGGTGGGACTGCCATTCCCAGGAACTTCCTTCCCTTATCCCCGGATCGCGGCGGTCACAGACTGGCTTGCGGCAACGGGACAAGCACAGGAGGACACCATGCCGCTCACCCTCGACACCTACCGGCTGCTCGGCCGCTCCGGGCTGCGGGTCTCACCGCTGGCGCTGGGCGCGGCGACCTTCGGCACCGAGTGGGGCTGGGGCGCCGGGCAGGACGAGGCACGCAAGCTGTTCGACCTCTACGTCGAGCGCGGCGGCAATTTCATCGACACCGCCAGCACCTACACCAACGGCAGTTCCGAGCGTCTGCTGGGCGAATTCACCCGGGACAACCGCGAAAGCCTGGTGCTGGCGACGAAATACACGACGCTGCGCCGGCCCGGCGACCCGAATTCCGGGGGTCCTCACCGCAAGAGCCTGTTCGCGTCGGTGGAGGCCAGCCTGCGACGGCTGAACACGGACTACATCGATGTGCTCCATCTCCACATGTGGGATTTCACGACACCGGTCGAGGAGGTCCTGCGCGGCATGGACGACCTGGTCCGGCAGGGCAAGGTCCTGTACCTGGCGATGTCCAACGTCCCGGCCTGGCAGGTGTCGCGCATGCAGGCGATCGCCGAGCTGCGCGGCTGGTCGCCGCTGGTCGCTCTGCAGATCGAGTACAACCTGATCGAGCGTACGGCGGAACGTGACCTGATCCCCATGGCACGCGAGATGGGGCTGGGCGTGATGCCGTACTCACCGCTGGCGGGCGGGGTGCTCACCGGCAAGTACAGCCGCGAGGACATCACGGCGGAGCAAGCCGCCGACGACGGCACCCGCAGGAGTCTCACCATCGCCAACGGCACCGTCACCGAACGCAGTCTCGCCGTCGTGGACGTCGTGCGGGAGGTCGCCGCCGAGCTGGGCCGCACCCCCGCCCAGGTCGGGCTGGCCTGGACGCTGCGGAATCCGGGTGTGACGGCACCGGTCATCGGCGCCCGCACCTCCGCGCAGCTGGAGGACAATCTGGGCGCCCTGGAGGTCGGCTTCACCGGATCGCAGCTGGCCCGCCTCGACCGGGCCGGCGCGGTCGGGCTCGGCGTCCCGCACGACCTGCTCGCCGGCGACTTCGGCCGCACGCTGACCCGCGGCGACATGACGGTGGAGCCCCGCCGCTGACCCCCGGCCGGGCACCGGGGGCGGCACCGCGCCGCCCCCGGTGCGCTCACCGGCAGGGCCGCGCCGCGGAGGCGGGCCGGTTGCCGCCGGGGCAGAGCACGCTCACCGCCCCGCCCGGCCGCCACGCGGGCGGCCGGGCGGCCGCGGCCGCGATCGGTGAGCCTTCGGTGTCCCCCGCCGTTCAAGGGGTGTTCGCACGCGTCACCGGACCACCTCGGCGCTTCGGCCGGCCGTGATCACGGCGCGGAAGGGAAGCGCGAGGAGCAGCGCGACGGCGACGAGAAGTCCGCTCGCCCAGAACGGTCCGAGGGTCCCGGCCCCGGTACTGAGGGTGGTCGCGGCGACGAGGGGGCCGGCGACGGCACCGACGTTGAGTGCCGCGGTCGCATACGAACCGGCCATGGTGGGCGCTCCGGCCGCCTCGTAGAGGACCCGCGTGATCAGTGTGCTGCCCAGCGCGAACGACAGCGCGCCCTGCACGAACACGAGGACGAACAGGGCGACCGGCTCGGCGGCCAGCACGGCCAGGGCCGGCCAGCCGAGGAGCAGCAGCGGACCCGCGACCGCGACGGCCGGGCCGGGGCGCCGGTCGGCCAGCCGCCCGGCGGCGGTGACCCCGGCGAGGGAACCGGCACCGAAGAGCACCAGCACGACGGAGATCCACAACTCGCCCAGCCCGGCGGTGCCGGTCACGACGGGTGCGAGGAAGGTGAAGCTTGCGAAGGTGGCCGCGTTCACCAGCGCGCCGAGCAGCATCACCAGGAGCAACGGCGCCCTCCTGAGCTGGGCCAGCTCCGCTCGCAGGGCCGGCCCGCCGGCCGCCTCCGCCTGCCCGTGTCCCGCTGGGATCCCCTTCAGGATGCCGAGAGCCGCGGGCAGGCAGAGAGCGGCGACGGCCCAGAACGTGGCCCGCCAGCCGAGCACCGTGCCGAGTACCGACCCGCCGGGGACTCCGGCGATCGTGGCCACCGTCGTGCCCGACAGCAGCACGGCCAGCGCGCGTCCCTTCTTGTCGGCGGGGACCAGCGTGGCGGCAGCCGCCGGCGCGACGGCGAGGAATCCCGCGTTCGCGAGCGCGGCGGCGACCCGGGTGGCGAACAGGACGGGAAAGCTCGTGGTGCCGGCGCCCACGGCGTGGGCTGCCGCGAAAGCGAGGACGAACCCCAGAAGGCTGGAGCGCCTGGGCCAGTTGCGGGCGAGGACGGCCACGAGAGGGGCGCCGGCGACCATGCCGATCGCGAAGGCCGGGGTGAGCATGCCCGCCGTCCCGACGGTGACGCCGAGATCCGAGGCGATGTCCGGCAGCAGGCCGGCGAGCATGAATTCGGAGGTGCCCATGGCGAAGACCGCCAGGGCGAGCAGGTACAGCGGGAGAGGCATCGAGTGGCTCCGGGTGAGTGAGGCACGAGAGGGTCATCTCGTCACCGCGGCCGGCCCCCGGGGCACACTCGTCCCGCCGCGGAACGCGGCGGGAGTACAGGGCTGCGAACTCAGTGGTTCAGGGGGCTGACGGCGTGACCGAAAGCCCCCACCTCGTCCGACTCAGGACTCGACATGGTCCGCACGCTACCCGACCGGAGCCGGCCGGGGCACCTCGTTCTCACCGGCCCCGGCACGTGCCGGGGATCACGGAACGTGCACGTGCCGGGATCACGGGACGGCCGTCAGGCCCTCGTTCCGGCCGGGGCGGCGGCCCAGGTGTTGGCCAGGTCGGCGTAGAGCGGCGAGTCGCGCAGCAGCGCGTGGTGGTCGCCGACCCGCACGGACTGCCCGTCCAGTACCAGGATCCGGCGGGCCCGCATCGCGGAGCTGATCCGGTGCGCGATGATGATCAGCGTGCCGGTCCGGGCCGCGAACGCCTCCTCCGCGCGCCGTTCGGCCGCCGGGTCCAGGTGGCAGGTGGCCTCGTCGAGGATCACCAGCCGTGCCGGTGAGACATATGCCCGTACGAGCGTGATCAGCTGGCGTTCCCCCTCGGACAGGGCCGCGGCCTGTTCGATCGCCGCGTCGAAGCCGCCGAGCCGTTTCACCACCGGCGCCAGCCCGACCGCGTCCGCGGCCCGCGCCAGCTCGTCGTCGGACACCTCGGGGGAGAGATAGGCGAGGTTCTCCCGCAGCGTCCCGGCGAAGACGTACGACTCCTGCGGGACGAGGGCGACGGCCTCCCGCAGCCACGGCTCGGCCAGTCCGGCCAGCGGGGTGCCGCCGAGCGCGACCTCGCCGCGGCGGCAGGACTCCAGGCCGGCCATCAGGTTGGCCACCGTCGACTTGCCGATGCCGCTGGGTCCCACGATCGCCAGATGGTCGCCGTACGGGACGTCGAGGTCGAGGTCGTCGACGATCGGCGCGGAGTGCGGGCCGTAGGCGAAGGTGACGCCCCGCAGCGAGAGGGAGGGGATGTGCCCGGGGCCGGGGGAAACGGCGCCGGGCCGGGCCGGCGGCTCGGGCGGCCCGGCCGTGTGGTCCGCGAGCCGACGCAGCAGGACCTGGAGCTGGACCCCCATGTTGCCCAGGCTCTGTGCGAAGAGCCGCAGTGCGGGCTCGAGCCCGGAGACCAGGTAGGTGACGGCGCCGAGGACCTGCCCCGGGGTGACGGCGCCGCTGCGCAGCAGCCACGGCGCCATCGCCAGGGTCGCGACCAGCGGGATGCGGGCGCCGATCACCACCACCCCGATCCGGCAGGAGCCGATGCGGGCGGCCGCTATGGAGGCGGCCGCGTTGGCGTCGACGTCCTGCCCGACGCGCCGGGTCGCCGTGCCCGCGCCGCCGCACGCCAGTACGTCGCGCAGGCCGGACACGGCGTGGCCGGCGCTCCCCGCCAGCCGCTCCTCGGCCACCAGCGCCTCGCGGTAACGCCTCCGGAACAGCACCGACAGCAGCGCCAGCAGCGCGCCCGCGGCGGCGAGGCAGCCCAGTGTCACACCGGCCATCTCCGGCAGCAGGGTGGCCAGCCCGGCGAGCGCGGCGCCGAGCGAGAACACCACGGTGCGCACCATCATCAGCAGCGTCGCGAGGATCTGCCGCACGGCCTCGGTCTGCCGGGTCAGACGGGCGACCGTGCTGGCGTCGGTGGGGCCGCTGCCCTGGACCGCGTGGGCCAGCCGGGCCTGGACGACAGCGCGGACCAGCGCGTCGCGGGCGGCCTCCACGATGGCGGCGAGCGGGGTGACGGCGTGCCGTGCCGCCCAGGCGCCCAGCACCATGCTCGTGCCGTACAGCATGAGGAACGCCAGCCCCGCGGCCAGCTCTCCGGCCAGGAAGCCGCGGTCGAGCGCGGCGGCGACGAGCTGGCCCGACAGCAGGACGGGGGCCGCCTCCAGGAGCGACCAGGCGGCCAGGACCAGCAGGGAACGGCGTTGGGCGGCGAGGGCCGGGCGCAGCAGCGTCCGGCCGCCGGGCTTGGCGTTGGCTGTCACCGTCATGCCTGCTCCATCGTTCGGGGCTCCGCCACCGGCGGGATGTCTTCGGGGGCGTCGCCGTGCGGCTGCTGGAAGAGGGCGCGGTAGCCGGGGTCGGCGGCGAGCGACTCGTGGCTGCCCACGGCCCGGACGCCGTTGGCCTCGACCCACACCACCAGGTCGGCGCGGCGCACGGTGGCGGCGCGGTGGGTGACGACCAGCCGGGTGCGGTGCCGCGCGGCGCGGTCCATGGCCAGCGAGACCTCCCGTTCGGTGACCGTGTCCAGGCTCGATGTGGTGTCGTCCAGGACCAGGATCCTGGCGTCCCTGCAGAGCGCACGGGCCAGACCCAGGCGCTGGAGTTCGCCGCCGGACAGGCGCAGCCCGGCGACGGGGGTGTCCGGGCCGAGCGGCAGCCGTTCGACGAACGACTCGGCGCGGCTGTCGCGCAGCGCCCCGCGCAACGCCTCCGGTGCCACCGGCCGGTCGCCGTAGACGACGGCGTCGGCGACGGTCTCGCCGAGCAGCACCGGCCGTTCGAAGGCGTGGGCCACGGCGTCCCGCACCGAGCGCTGGTCGGCCTGCCACAGCGGCATGCCGTCGATGCTCACCACACCGGCGTCGGGCCGCCACAGCCCGCCCACGACGGCGGCCAGCGTCGACTTGCCCCCGCCCGAGCCGCCGACGACGGCGACGGTGGCTCCGGCCGGGATGTCGAGGTCGACGCCGTCGAGCAGCGCCCGGTCCCCCTCGGCCACGCGCACCCCGCGCAGGCTCACGGCGCCCGTGCCCGCGGGCAGCGGCGGGCCGGCGGCCGTGCCGTCGGCACCGGCGGGCGCCGGGGTGTTCAGCACCTCGCTGACACCGGCCGCCGAGCCGCGCGCCCTGCCGAGGTGGGCCAGGGTGCCGACCTGCCGGAAGACGCCGAAGGCGTAGCCCAGATAGGTGTTGAGCGCTATCAGCTCGCCGGGGCTGACCCGCCCGGCGATCACCCCGTGTCCGGCGGTCGCCAGGACGCCGACCTGGAGGGCGGCCACCAGCACGGCCAGCCGCCAGCCCACGTCCCGCTGGGTGTTCCACAGCGCCTCGCCGTAGTGGCGCAGTTCGCGCAGCGGGGCGAGCACCCGGCGGGCCTCCCGGCCGGCCGTGCCGCCGGCGCGGATGGTGCGCACCCCGCTCATCGCGTCCACGAACCGGGAGGCGAGGCCGCTGTACGCGGTCTGGTAACGCTCGGTCAGCTCGGTGGAGCTGCCGAGGAAGCCCCGGGCCAGCCGCCACACGACCGGGGCGCCCAGCAGGAAGACCGCGCCGGCCACCGGGTCGATCAGCAGCAGCGCGACGATGCCGGCGACCGAGGTGAGCAGGGCGACGACGGCTCCGGCCAGGGAGGGGCCGACCTTGGCGGTCTCCGCGGTGCCCTGGAGCAGCCGGTTCAGCAGGTCACCCTCGGCGAACCGCCGCTGTCCGCCGAGGTCGAGGGCGAACAGATGGCCGAGCGTCCGGTGGCGGAGCCGGCCCGTGGCCCGCGCCGCCGTGGTGGCCTCCACCAGCTCGGCCGCGACCTGCGCCAGGGTGGAGACAGCGAGCAGGGTGACCAGCCAGACCAGGGCGGGGCCGGTCGACTCGCCGCCGAGCGCGGCGTCGATGGCCGCGGCCAGCGCCATCGGCAGGGCCAGGGAGGCGACGGCGTCGAGCAGGGCCGCCGCCAGGAACAGCGACGTCCAGCCGCCGGTCGACCGCGCCACCTGCCACAGGAGCCGATCACGCTGCTGCATGGAAGTCCTCACTTCGCCGGGTCGTGCACCGGCCGGTCCGACTGCCGGCCTGCCGACCCCGGCGGCCCTGACGAGCCGCCGGGGTGCCTTCGAGATCAGAAATCGAAGGTGTAAGCGGGGCAGGTCAGAACGCTGCCGAACCCGCAACAGCCCAGCTCCGAGTACGCGGCTTCCTCGGATTCCGGAAGCTGCTGGAGCAACTCGACGTCGATGGCCATGGTCTTCTCCTTCCGTCAGCGACGGGTGACTGACGACCGAGCCGTCATCCGTTGGTGTTGGTGCAGCTGTGGCAGGTCGTCAGGCCGCTGGTACCGAAGATGGGGCAGTTCTCGGTGAGCGAGTTCCAGCAGCAGTCCAGTACGCCCAGAGCCGCCTCCTCCGTCGATTCGAGCTCTTGGAGCGCGTCCACGGAAAGCGTCACGGGAGTCACCTCCTCTCCACGCTGGTCGGGACTTCATGACGTGGGTCAGCCCGTGAAGGTGCAGCCGAAACACGTGATCACGGTCATCTCGCAGCAGCTCGTGGGGTACAGCCAGTCCGGCAGCGGACAGCAGTCCGCCAGACCGCCGCTCTCCTCCGTGGCCCGCAGCTCCTGCAGCGCCTCCAGATCCAGGGTCATGACGTCGTTCACCTCCCCTCCGTGCTCGTCGGATCCTCGTGACGTGGGTCAGCCCGTGAAGGTGCAGCCGAAACACGTGATCACGGTCATCTCGCAGCAGCTCGTGGGGTACAGCCAGTCCGGCAGCGGACAGCAGTCCGCCAGACCGCCGCTCTCCTCCGTGGCCCGCAGCTCCTGCAATGCCTCCAGATCCAGGGTCATGACGTCGTTCACCTCCCCTCCGTGCTCGTCGCCGTCATGGACTCCACCCGCCCGCGGCCAGGAACCGCGCCGTGGCCAGGTGGAGGCTCCGGGAGCCGTCGAGCGGGGTGTGACCCGCTCCGCTCACCTCGTGGTGGTGGAAGTCCACGCCGGGCACCGCCCCCAGTTCGGCGAGCCGCCGCGCGAGCGCGCGGGACTGGCCGGCCGGGACGACGTCGTCGCGGTCGCCGTGGAGGATCAGCAGCGGCGCGCTCAGCCGGGACAGCCGGCCGGGTTCGGCCAGGTCGCGCGGGCCGTGCTCGTCGGCCACCCGGCGCCGGCCGCCGAGCCGGTCGATCATGGCGCGGACGGGCGGCGCGGCGTCCCGGTACAGGGACTCGCCGGACAGGAACGGTGCGACGGCCGCGACCCGCGACCACAGTCCGGGCGCGGCGCAGGCCGCCAGCAGCGCGAGGAACGCGCCGTAGCTGTGCCCGTAGAGCGCCGGCGGTTCGCGGTCCGTCGGCCGCCGGCCGCGGATGTGACCGGCCAGATGCAGGACGTCGGCCAGGTCGGGGCCGCCCCACGCGTTGACCACGTGCTCGTGGAACGCCTGCCCGTAGCCGATGCTGCCGCGCGGATTGGGCGCGATGACGGTGACGCCGGCGTCGGCGAAGACCTGGAACAACTGGTGGAACTTGAGCCGCCACATGCCGGCCGGACCGCCGTGGAGGGCCAGCACGACGTGCCGGGCGGTGCGCCAGTCCTCGTGGCCGCAGACCAGGGCCTCGATGTCGCCCGCGGGGCCGGGGAAGTTCTGTACGTGACCGGGTGCCCAGGGCCACCGGCCGGCCGGAGTGCCGTCGTCCGCTTCCGCCCGCCGCGCGTCACCGGCCCCGGAGACGGTGGCGCCGAGCAGCCGCGCGGGTGTGTCGGCGCCGACCGACAGGCACCACAGCCGCGGCGGCCCCTCGTCGGCGCCGGCCGCGGGCGCGCGCCAGGCGACGGGGCCCAGGACCCGGCCCGCGGGCGCGGCGAGCGGGCGGACGGTGTCGCGGTGGGTGTCGAGCAGGAAGAGGTCGCAGGCCAGGCCGTGGGTGCGGCGCAGCACGGCCCATCTGCCGTCGCCGCGCAGGGCGAGCGGGCGGACCTCGCCGGCCAGCCGGTCCGGCGCCGACAGGACGCGCAGCGGGCCGGAGGCCGGTCCGGCGCACAGTACGTGCCTGCCGTTCCGCTCGGTGGCCGCCAGCAGCACACCGGACTCGGGCGCGGTCAGCAGCACCGTGTCGCCGCCGGAGCCGCCGGGGTGGTCGTACAGGAAGTCGTGGCGGCCGTCGCGGACATGGAATGCGGCGGGGCGGATGCGGCCGGCGTCGCGGACGTTGACCTGGAACCGTTCGCCGGCCGGGTCGAGCCAGCCGCCGCCGCGCAGCAGCAGCGCGGGCAGCTCCCCCGCCCGTACCGGCGGGCCGGACGGGGAGCCCGCCAGCGTCCACGCCGTGCAGGCTGCGGCCGGGTCGTCCCCGACGCGGGCCAGCAGCAGCGCGCCGGGCCTGCCGTCCGGCGGGGCGGCGAGGGTGACGTGGTCTCCGGGCACCGTTCCCAGGACGCGTTCCCCGCCGTCGGGCTGCACGGCCACCAGATCGTGGCAGCCGGGCCGGGCCACCAGCACCAGCACGGAGCCGTCGTCGAACGGCACGACATCGGTGGGCCGCCCCCGCAGCGGGACGTTGGACGCGGCCCGCTCGAAGCCGGGCACCGCGCGGCAGTCCGGGGTGTCGCCGCGGAGGTCCCAGGTCTCCAGGAACATCCGCCCCCGGCCGTCGGTGACCAGGGCCGCGGCCCGGCGCCCGGTGGCGGAGAAACGGAAACCGAAGCGCGATCTGAGGGTGGTCAGGGCGTCCCACAGCTGGGCCGGGCGCCGTGACCGGTCGGCCACGGCGGGCGCCGCGCCGCTCACCGCGGGCCCTCCGGCGCCAGCGCGAAGTCGTCCACCATCCACCAGCGTTCGCCGCCGTGGCGCAGCCGGTGCAGGAACCCGATGGAGCCGGACAGCCCGAGGTTGTAGCTGTACGTGGTCTTCAGGGACACGTCGTCAATGGGGACGAGGCGGCCGTCGCGCAGCACGCACAGCCGGGCCAGACAGGTGGCGTACTCCTCGGCCCACTCGCGGTACACCGGCTCGCCGGTGGCCGCCGCCATGTCGAGCAGGAACTCCGCGTTGCCGGCGACACCGTGGCAGTGGCTCGCGGACAGGAACCACTTCTCGGCACGGGTGGCCACGGCCGCCCGGTGCGCGGCCTCGCGGTACTTGGTCTCGCCGGTGGCCCGCCACAGCCGGATCAGGAAGGTGCCGATGCCGGACGCGCCGCTGCACCACCAGCACACCCCGTCCTGTGACTCCGCGTCGCCGGGTTGCGGCGGCGCCACCGGCCAGGTGAAGCCGTCGCCCTGCTCCTGGGCGACGGACAGCAGGTAGTCGCCGCCGGCAGCAGCGGTCGCCAGCAGCTCGGGCCGGTCCAGCTCGCGGGCGACCGTCATCAGGAACGTGCAGATGCCGGCGACCCCGTGGGCGTACCCCAGGTGGGTCGGGCCGGTCCCGGCACGGCCGTTGGGCGACTCGGGCAGCGGCCACAGCGTCGGCTCGCCGGCCGGGCGGGCGGCCAGCACCGACTCGGCGCAGATCGCCACCCGCCGGGCCAGTTCCTCGTCGCCGGTGCGGCGCCACAGGTGGAGCTGGGCGAGGCCGGAGCCCGCCACACCGTGCGTGATGTCCGGGTTGGCCCAGGCGACCGGCAGCCGTTTCACCCGCTGGACCGCGCGCCGCATGGCGCCCTCGTCCCCCAGCGCCTCGGCCGCCTCGTACAGGGCCCAGCAGGTGCCGGCGCGGCCGAAGAACAGGCCGGGCAGCAGCCGCTGGTCCTGGCGGAGCCGGTCCTCCAGCCAGGTCACCGAGGTCCGCAGGGCGCGCCGCACCGTGTCGGCCTCGCCGGTTCCGCCGGTCTCGCCGGTTCCGCCGGGCTCGCCGGTGGACTTGAGCGCCAGGGTGCGCCGCAGCGCGTCGATCGAGCCGGCGCAGCCCGCCTGGAGGCTCAGCGAGTCGAACAGCCGCCCGTCGTAGGGCACGGCCGGCCACAGGCTCCGCTCGTCGTGGGGCGTCATCGCCGCCACCAGCTCGCGGACGCCGTCGTCCAGCAGACGCTGCTGCTCCTCGGCCGGCAGCCTCACGGGGGCCTGGGCCGCCGGGGCGGCGCCGGCACCGGTCCCGCCGCCGGTCCCGCCGGTGTCCTGCTGCCCCGGCATCGAGGCGAGCATCTCCTGCACCCGCGACAGCCCGGTGCGCTGCCGCGCGTCCTGGCGCAGCAGACCGAGCACCAGCGGCGCGAAGGCCCGCAGCGTGGGGCTGCTGCCGGCGACGGCGTCCACCAGGAACGCCAGCCGGTCGTCGAGGGGGCGCGGCTCGGCGGAGACGTCCTCGGCCAGCAGCGGATGCACCCCCGTGCACAGGAAGAAGAGCGACGCGCCCAGGCTGTACAGGTCGGTGTCCTGGCCGGGCGCGGGGTAGCGCGGCGGGCCCGTCATCTCCTCCGGCGCCACGTATCCCATCGTCATCACCCGGGTCACCAGCTCGCCGGGACGGGCCACGAACTCGGTGTCGATCAGCACCAGGGTGCCGTCGGGGGTGACCATGACGTTGTTCGGCGTCAGGTCGCGGAAGACCAGGCCCTTGTCGTGGACCGTGGCGACCAGCGTGACCAGCTGCCGGGCCACCGGCAGCACCGCGTCCACGGAGATGACGTGGTCGGGGTGTTCGCGCACCTGACGCTCCACCCAGGCCCGCAGCGTCACGCCGGGGATCTCCTCCTCGGCTAGGAAGACGTGGTCCTGGTACTCGAAGAGCGACACGGGGCGGGGCGCGATGCCCATGCCCTCGAAGAGCCGCAGGATCTCGTGCTCGTTGCGCAGATAGTCGCGGGCGTCGGTGCCGTCGAACTCGGCGGCGACGTACGGGCGGGCCTCCTTGATGACGACGGTGCGGCCGGTGCGCCGGTCCTCGGCCCGGTAGACCCCGCCGCGGTTGGAGTGCCGGATCGCCTCGAAGACGGCGAACCGGGAGTCCAGCAGCACCTGCTGCTGCCCGCGTTCCGCCTCGGTGCGGACCGGTGCCGCGTCGGGGACGGGCGGCTCGGCCCAGGGCACCGGCGCGTACCACGCCTCCCGCTTGTCCTGGAACCAGCCGCCGTCGGGCGTGACGAGCATCGGTACGTACGAGCCGTCGGCGTCGAGGATCTGCTGGCGGCCGGAGAAGCCGCCGAAGCGGTAGTGCACCAGGCTGCCGGGCCGGTAGCGGCGGTCGGAGAGGATCTTGGGGCCCGTCATGCCCTCGGTGGCCCGGTGCAGCTCGTCGACCAGCTCCGCGAACTGCCGGTCGTCCTCCGGGTAGACGGTGATGAACTTGCCGCCGCTGCCGCGGTTGCAGCGCACGGACAGCAGCTGCCGCAGCTGGGCGACGCCCTTGGCGAACTTGAAGGCCACGCCGCGTTCGAGCAGCACCCGGGCGGCGTTGCGGAGCACGGACGCCGCGGAACTCGGCGTCGCCGAGAGGTGGATCTTCCAGCCCTGCGGCCGGGAGTAGTGCCCGGGCGGCAGCACGTGGCACCACATGTCGTCCAGGGAGTGGTCCCACCCGTGGAGCGCGACCACCTCGTCCCTGACGCCGAGGAAGTCGTCAACGTAGAGATGGTCGGGGTGCTGGGGCTGGCTGCTCACGGTGGCTCCCGGCGGTGAGGACGGACGCACCGGTGATCGGCGCGGGGCCCTCACGCTAGGCAGGCCCGTGTCCCGGACTCCCGGGGCAGCTGTCTCGTAAATGTCCCGGCCGGAGGTCCCGGTTCCGGTACTGGTCCGGATTTCGGCCGTTCCGGTCCGGCTCCGCCCGCGCGCGGCTGTGCGGCTGATGGATCAGATGCTCTACAGCCCGAGTGCTCCGGCTCCGCCCGCGCGCGGGTGTGCGGCTGGTCCGTGCACCCGCGTCCGGGGCGGCCGGCCGGGCGTTGCGGAGCGCACGAAGACCCCCGAGCGGCGCGGCTCCGGAAAGCTCCGCGGCATCGGGGGTCTTCGCCGTGATCGGGACCGGCGGGCGCCGGGCGTGACCGGATACCCGGCGGGCGCCTGCGGCCCTCGTGGGTCAGTGCAGGATTCCCAGCCCGGCCTCGCGCGCCCGCACCACCACCTCCATCCGGTGGTGCGCGTCCAGCTTGCCGAGGATCTGCGAGACGTAGTTGCGGACCGTCTTCTCCGTCAGCACCAGGTCTCTGGCGATCCGGCTGTTGTTCCAGCCGCGCGCGAGCAGGTCGAGCACCTGCGTCTCGCGCCCCGTCAGCTGGGGGAACGCCGAACGGTACGAAACCGCGTGGGGTGCCGCGAAGTACCCGCTGAGCCGCCTGGCGATGACCGGGCTGAACACGGCGCCGCCCTCGGCGACGATCTCGATCGCGCGCAGCAGTTCCTGTTCGGAGGTCTGCTTGGTGATGTAGCCGCTCGCCCCCGCCCGCATGGAGGCCACCACCGAGTCGTCGTCGTCCCGGACCGAGACGGCCAGCACACGCGGGACCCGGCCGTGCCGGGCTCCGTTCACCGCGCTCCGCTCCGGGGCGGGCCCCGAGCGCACGGCCCGGATGGCGACCGTTCCCGCGCCCGCCTCCAGCCGGGGGTCGATCAGCACGACGTCGGGCGCCGGGGACAGTTCCGGCAGCATGCGCAGCGCCCCTTCGGCCGAACTCACCTCGCCCACCAGTTCGAAGCCCTCCGCGTCCGACAGGAGGTGCCGGATGCCGGCGCGGAACAGCGCCTGCTCGTCGACCACCAGGACGCGCACCCTGACCCGGCACCCCGCGGCGCCCCGGTCCGGGCGTCTTCGGTGCGGCGCTTCCGGTTCCGTAATCCCGACGGTGTGCATGCCGTTCCTCCCCGTTGGTCTTCGGTGGGTGTGAACTGCCCGGCCGGCCGCCGGTGCCAGGTCAAGGACACCGGCCGGTCATACCGGTCGTGGCAGACGTAGGGCTTCCGGCGCGTGCCGGCCCCGGCCGGCCGCGAGTGACGCCGATGCGGCGCGGTGGCGGGAACCCGGCGCCTGCCGGCCGAGGGCTCGGCCGCGGGCGCGGCCACGGCTGCGGGCTCGGGCTCGGCCACGGCTGCGGGTTCGGGCTCGGGCTCGGGCTCAGGCTCGGGCTCGGCGGAACGCGAACCGGCGTGAGAGCCGGGCGTGGCCGCGGAGCGCCCGGCAGCGCGGGCCCGCGGCACCCGGGCCGCGCCGGCACCGGTCCGTGCCGCGTTCCTTCCCGTGTACGAGCCGGCCGGCGGACCACCACGGGGAC
>NZ_WHPN01000419.1:0-37676 GCF_009735685.1 Streptomyces lycii
GCGCCGCCCCGCGTACCCCGGCCCCCCGGGCGCCCGTGTGAGACACCTCACGGACGGCCGCCCGGGCCCGGGAATGCGGCACCCGGCATGTGTGTTGTGGGGAGCGTCCGCAGATACGGCCGGCAAGCACGACGAGAGGAAGTCCGCCCCATGGGTTCGATCGAGTGCCCCGCGCGCCCGCAGACCACCGGATCGGAGTGGTCGCGCGTCACGCTGGCCGCGCCCGCGTCAGCTCGGGCGGCGGCGGGAGCCGATCGTCGTCTATCCTCCGATTCGAGCGGGACCGGTCTTGGTTCCGCGACGTCGCTGGAGGAGGTGGGTCCGGTCACTGGGACCGACGCAGGGACCGACGACGGCCGTGCCGGGAAGCCGGAGGAGGTGCGCGCGACCGAGACCGCGGCCGAGCGCAGCGCGCGTTTCGAGCGGGACGCCCTCCAGTTCCTCGACCAGATGTACTCCGCCGCGCTGCGCATGACCCGTAATCCGGCGGACGCCGAGGACCTGGTGCAGGAGACGTACGCGAAGGCGTACGGCTCGTTCCACCAGTTCCGCGAGGGCACCAACCTCAAGGCATGGCTCTACCGGATCCTCACCAACACCTTCATCAACTCGTACCGCAAGAAGCAGCGCGAGCCCCAGCGCAGCGCTGCCGAGGAGATCGAGGACTGGCAGCTCGCCCGCGCCGAGTCGCACATGTCCACCGGTCTGCGCTCCGCGGAGTCGCAGGCGCTGGACCACCTGCCCGACTCGGACGTGAAGTCCGCGCTGCAGGCGATTCCCGAGGAGTTCCGCATCGCGGTCTATCTCGCGGACGTCGAGGGGTTTGCGTACAAGGAGATCGCGGACATCATGGGTACACCCATCGGCACGGTGATGTCCCGCCTGCACCGCGGTCGTCGTCAGCTGCGCGGCCTGCTGGAGGACTACGCCCGCGAGCGCGGGCTGGTTCCCGCAGGGGCCGGCGCCGCGTCGAGTGAGTCGCACGATTCGAAAGGCTCGGGCTCATGAGCTGCGGAGACCCACACGAGACTGACTGCTCGGAGGTGCTCGACCACCTCTACGAGTTCCTCGACCGGGAGATGCCCGAGGGGGACTGCGCCAAGTTCGAGGTGCACTTCGACGAGTGCTCCCCGTGCCTGGAGAAGTACGGACTGGAGCAGGCCGTCAAGAAGCTCGTGAAGCGCTGCTGCGGGCACGACGACGTTCCGTCCGACCTGCGGTCCAAGGTCATGGGCCGGATCGAACTGGTCCGGGCGGGGGAGACCCTGCCGGACCGGTCGGTGATGGAACAGCACATCGCGGACCGCGAGGCGGCCGAACCGGGCGAGGCGGACGCGTCCTCCGGCCCGGCGACCGGCCCCTCGACGGCCACCGCCCGCGCCGACTCGGCCTGAGGCCGTAGCCGGGCCCCGTCCGGCGCCCGCTTCCCGGCGCCCACGCGTGACATCCCCGCGCGGTCCTCTGCTGCCCGGGGTTCCCCGAGCCGGACGGACACACCTGAGCGTCCGCGGCCGGTGCACGAGCGCCTGCCGTTGCGGAAGCGGCAGCCGGGTCACGCAACCGTCGGCCGGTGTGCGAGCGGCAAGCCGGTACATGAGTGCTGGTCGTCGGCGATCCCGATCCGCTCCGGCCGCCGTGGCAGGGCGGCAGCGAGCAGCTCCCAGGTGCCGAGCACGCAGAGTGCTTCACCGGGGCGGTGTCCGCGCGTCCTGCGGTGACCGAGCCGTATCCGAGCGCGCCCGGTGCCACCCCGGGCGGCCTTCGGGCGTCCGGGGCGCCCGGGACGGTGGCCGCGCGCCCAGCCGAGTCACGGCCCGCAGTGGTGTCCGAGGCGGCACCCGGCCGGCCCGACGGGGTCCTTCCGGTCCCGCGACCAGTCGGTCCGGTCCTCCGCAACCGGTCCCGTCACGACAGCCGGTCCCGCGACCAGTCGGTCCGGTCCACCGCAGCCGGTCCCGTCACGACAGCCGGTCCCGCGACCGCAGCGGGTCCGGTGCGGTCCACCGCAGCCGGTGCGATCCGGCACGGCGTCCGCGTCCACGTTCACGTCCACGTCCGCGTACGCCTGCGGCTTCGGCAGCGCCTCGCGCAGCGGTGAGCGCCAGGCGGACTCCGCCCGAGGCGGCGGCGAACGGGACTCGGCGCCCCGGTGTTATTCGGGCTGAGGGCCGACACTTCACCCGATGGTGCGAATCCCGGCCTGCCCGGACGGGCCAACGCACGGTTTCTCCCCCCCGCGCTCCGGGCGCGGTCCTATTCTCCCCACCCTGGCCCCCTCGCACAGGCGCGCGCAGGGGATCGCGGGGAGGAGACCCGATGCGAGTCGTGCCGCCGGGGGCGTGCGCGTACATCCTGTGCGCCGTGCTCGCCGCGGGGCTCTGCGCGGCTCCCGCCGTGCGCCCGGACGCCGGCACTCCGTGGGCGGCCGTCGCGCTGCTCGCCTTCCTGTACGCGGTCTGTGAGCAGCTCACCCGGTGTCCCCTCATGGGGCACCGGGCGCCGGCCGACATGGGTTCGTTCGTACCGGTCCTGCTGGCCGGGACGTTTCTGCTGTCCCCCTCGGCGGCGGCCCTCGTCGCCGTCCCCGGTGCCCTCGCCGGCCGCGTCGGGCGCCGTCCCGCGTGGCCGCGCCGCGTCTGGCACGCCGCCCAACTGGCCCTCTCCGCCTTCGCCGCCGGGCACGTCTTCCGCGCGCTGGCCCCCGGCGGCGGCGGACGGCCGGTCGAGGCCGCCGACTTCCCGTACGCGCTGCTGCCCGCCGTCGCCGGCGCGCTGGCCTTCTGCTGCGTGCTCGGCCTGCTGGAGTGCGGCGTTCTGGTGACGGCCGAACGGATGCCGGCCGGCACCGCCTGCGCCGGGCTGCCGCGCACCGTGGCGCCGTATCTCGCGCACGGCCTCGCCGGGTTGCTGATGTCCGTCCTCTGGCTCAGTCCGTACGGCCCGGTCGCCGCCCTGCTGGTGCTGCTGCCGATGTACATCTCCTGCTGGATGTACGCGCAGTACCACCGGGAGCGCACCGCACACCGGTCCACCATCCGGGCGCTGGTCCAGGCGGTCGACATCAAGGACCGCTACACCCGGGGCCACGGCGAGCGCGTGGGCCGCGCCTCCGCCCTGATCGCCGGTGAGCTGGGCATGGCCGACGACCGGCTGGAGGCCGTGCGCTTCGCCGGACTCCTGCACGACATCGGCAAGCTCGGGGTGCCCACTCGGCTGCTGCGCAAGGACGGCCCGCTGACCCCCGAGGAGCGCCGGGTCATCGAACTCCACCCCGAGTACGGCCACGAGATCGTGCGCGGCATCGCCTTCCTGGAGGAGGCGCGGGCCGCGATCCTGCACCACCACGAGCGGCTGGACGGCAGCGGATACCCGTACGGGCTCTCCGGGCACCGGATACCGGAGTTCGCGCGGGTCGTCGCCGTCGCCGACGCCTTCGACGCGATGACCTCGAACCGCTCCTACCGGCGCGCGCGGCCGGTGGAGGCCGCGGTCACCGAACTCCGGCGCTGCGCCGGAACGCAGTTCGACCCGCGCATGGTCCGCGCCCTGGCCCGGGCGATCGACCGCCACGGCTGGCACCCGGCGGTCACCGCCGACATGCCGCCCCGGCCACCAGCCGCTCCGGATCCCGGCCGGGAGGCCCCTGAGGAGCCCGGCCGGGAGGCCACCGCGGGACCCGGCCGGGATCCCGGGCCGCAGCCCAGCAGCTCCGGCCCGCATCCCAGCAGCCGGAAGTCCGGGGCGCATCCCAGCAGCCGCCATCCCGGCCCGCAGCCCAGCAGCCGGGGGTCCGGCCCGCAGTCCGGCTGGAAGCCCGGTCCGCCCGCCGTTCCGGATCGCAGCCCGGACCTCAGCCCGGACCTCAGCCCGGACTTCAGCCCGGACCTCAGCCCGGACCTCAGCCCGGACTTCAGCCCGGATCGCAGCCCGGACCTCAGCCCGGACCTCAGCCCGGGCCTCAGCGCGGACCGCAGCCCGGACCGCAGCCCGGATTCCGGCCGGCCCTCCGCTCCGGATTGCGGCCCGCCCTCCGCGCAGGAGTCCGCCCCGGATTCCGCCCCGTCCCCCGCTCCACCCTCCGTCCCGGAGTCCGTTCCGGATCCCGTCCCGGAGTCCGTTCCGGAGGCAGGTCCGGCCACGCCCGGCCGGCATTCCGGCCCGGAGCCCGCCCGCGGTGCCGTGATCCCGCGAGGGCGGGGCCGCCGCCCCGCGGGCGCCTCCTCCGAGGACGGCCACCGGTGAGAGCGGTACCGCGGAAGGCCCCGGCCGAGCCGTCCCCGGAGGGGGACACGCGGCCGGAGGCCGGGCCGGACCGTCGCCGGCCCCGCTCCCTGCCCCGCCTCTCCTTCCCGGTCCTTCTGCACACCGCGGCAGCCCTGGCGGCCGCCTGCGCGCTGGCCTGGACGCTCCGGCAGGGAATCGCGTACCCGGGAACGGCACTGGCCTTCGGCCTGCTGATCGCGTCCGGCGAGTTCCTCCGGTGGGGGCCGGCCCACCGCGAGGCCGCTCCGCTCGGTGCCGCCGGGGCCCTCGCGTACGCGCTGCTCGGCGAGGTCGGCGGGGAACCGGGCGGACCGGGGGTGGGGCAGGTGGTCGCCGTGGTGCTCGCCGCCGGCCTGGCCGGGACCGCCCCGCACGTGGCCCTCGGCCGGGAACCCGTCCCCGACCAGCTGTCCCGGCGCGTGCTGTGCGCGGGCTTCGCCGCCACCTGCTACCAGCCGCTGCACAGCTCCGGCACGCTGGGGGAGTGGACCGGCCACGGCCCGTACCACGCCCTCTTCCTGCTCCTGCTGCTGGTCCTCACCGCCCTCTGCGACGCGTTGCTGTGCGCGCTGCTGTCCCGCTCCCGCACCGGCTGGCCGCTCGGCCCGCTGCTGCGCGAGGAACTGCGGGCGCTCGTGGGGATCGGCTCCGCGATGTGCGCGACCGGCGCGGTGATGGCGCTCGCGGTCGCTGTGGCGGGGCTGTGGGCGCTGCCGGTGATCTGCCTGCCGCTGCTGCTCTCGCAGTTCGCCTGCCGCCGTTACGCGGCCGTGCGGGCCACCTACCGGCAGACGATCACGTCCCTCGCCCGCGCCACGGAGATCGCGGGCTGCACCCCGGCCGGCCACGCGCGGCGGGTCGCCGAACTGAGCCGGGCCACCGGGCGCGAACTGGGGCTGTCCGAGCCCGGCCTCACCGTCCTGGAGTACGCGGCGCTGATGCACGACATCGGCCGGCTGTCGATGCCGGATCCGGCCCCCGGCGGGGAGGCGGGGCCGCTGACGGCGGAGCAGCGGCGCAGGGTCGCCCGGCTCGGCGGCGCGGTCGTACGGCAGACGGGCGTGCCGGAGGAGGTCGCGGTCGTGGTGGAACGGCTCGGGGACCCGTACCGCGAACAGCCGCTGCCCGCGCGCGTCATCCGGGCGGTCGACGACTTCGACACCCTGGCGTGCGGCGGCGGGCCCGTGGCGGGCCCGCTGAGCGCCCTGGAGGGGCTCCGGCTGGCCACGGCGGAGACGTACGAACCGCGGGTGGTGGAGGCGCTCGCCCGGGCGCTCGCCCGGAACGGCGCGCTGCTCTAGCGGTCTCACCCCGACCCCGACCCCGACCCCGACGCTGATCCCGATCCCGATCCCGATCCCGACCCCGTTCCGGACCGGCCCCGGCCCCGGCCCCGGCCTCGGCCTCGGCCGACCCGGGTCCGTCCCCCGGCCCCGGCTGCCCCCGGTCCGGACCGGTCCGGCCGACCTCCCCGCCGCCGCTCGCCGCCCCCGCTGCGGCCGCCGTACGGCCTCCCGTCCCGGCCCCTCCAGGTGACCGGTCGGTAAGGAGCCGTCCGTCACAGCCGCATGGTTGGATGCGGGAAGAAGCAGGGGGTTGGGGCGCCTTTTACATGGCAAGGAGCAGGGAAGCACCTCCGGCGGCGCCCGGGGGTGCGGAGTCCGGCCGTGGGGGCCGGGCTGAGACGTCGGACGAAGTGTGGCAGGTTGTCCTCAAGGAGGACGGCACACCTCTCAGGTGCAGGATCGTGGCCGGCCGCGGCGGGCGGTCAAGGACTCGGAGACAACCGGCAGGCGGGAATCGTGAGGATCTTCGGCAAGGTACGGCATCGGCCCTCCGCCTCGTGGCGGCAGGCGACGGACCGCGCTTTCACGCTGATCGGCGACGGTCGGTACGAGGACGCGGGCACCCTTCTCACCCGCGCCGCCGACCTGGAGCCCTGGATCTCGGAGTCCTGGTTCAACCTCGCCCTGCTGCACAAGTTCCGGCACGACTGGGAGCAGGCGCGCACCGCGGGCCTGCGCGCCGTCGCCCTGCTCGACCGGGAGACCGGCGCCCCGGACTGGTGGAACGTCGGCATCGCCGCCACCGCGCTCCAGGACTGGCCGCTGGCCCGGCGCGCCTGGCAGGCGTACGGCCTCAAGGTGCGGGGCGACCAGGGCGCCGAGGCGCCGGTGGACGAGCCGGTCGGGATGGATCTGGGCAGCGCGGCGGTGCGGCTGTCGCCGGAGGGCGAGGCCGAGGTGGTCTGGGGACGCCGGCTGGACCCGGCGCGGATCGAGGTGCTGAGCATCCCGCTGCCGTCGTCCGGCCGCCGCTGGGGCGAGGTCGTGCTGCACGACGGTGTGCCGCACGGCGAGCGGACCACGGCCGCCGGTCCCTCGTATCCCGTCTTCGACGAGATCGAGCTCTGGGCGCCGTCCCCGGTCCCGACCTGGGTGGTGCTGCTGGAGGCGGCGACGGAGGCGGACCGGGACGCCCTGGAGCGGCTCGCGGCGGACGCCGGTTTCGCCGCCGAGGACTGGTCGTCGTCGGTGCGGCTGCTGTGCCGGACGTGTTCGGAGAGCCGGATGCCGAGCGACGAGGGCGAGGGCGGCCATCTGGACCCGCACGACCACAGTGAGCCGGGGCACCCCGGCCCGCTGGGCCACCGCACCTCGGGCGACCTGTGGGTGGCGGAGCGCGAGTGCGGCATAGCCGCCCCGGCCGGCCTCGTGCGCGGACTGCTCGACGGCTGGGTCGCGGACAGCCCGGACACCCGGGCGTGGCGGGATCTCGAAGAGGTCTGCTGAGCGCGCTTCCCGCGGCCCGTACCCTGTACGGGCAGCAGCACGAGGGTTCACAGGGAAGGCTTACGGCGGACATGGCGACGCAGCAGGACAGCGGGCAGCAGGTGGCGGGCGGGAAGGCGTCCCCGGACACCGCGGAGGCGCCGGAGTTCACCGACGACACGGTGGACGCCGAGGAGCGCGAGGCGGCTCACCGCGCGCGCGGGACGGTCCGGCCGATCACCGTCGTCGGCAATCCCGTGCTGCACAAGCGGTGCCGGGACGTCACCGAGTTCGACGACGGGCTCGCGCAGCTGATCGACGACATGTTCGCCAGCCAGCGGGCGGCGGAGGGCGTTGGGCTGGCAGCCAACCAGATCGGCGTGGACCTGCGCGTCTTCGTCTACGACTGCCCGGACGACAACGGTGTCCGGCATGTCGGCGCGATCTGCAACCCGGTGATCGAGGACCTGCCGGCCGAGCGCCGGGTGCTGGACGACTCGGGCGAGGGCTGCCTGTCGGTCCCGACGGCGTACGCCGAGCTGGCGCGGCCCGACTACGCGGTCTGCCGCGGCCAGGACGCCCGCGGCAACCCGATCGCCGTCCAGGGCACGGGCTACTTCGCCCGCTGCCTCCAGCACGAGACCGACCACCTCAACGGCTATCTCTACATCGACCGGCTCTCCAAGCGGGAACGCAAGGAGGCCCTGCGGCAGATGGCGGAGGGCACCCCGCGGTACGAGACGGTGCCGAACGACTGAGCGGAGCGGCGGCGTCCACCGGCCGCCGGAAACGGGCCTCACTGCGCGCCGGCAAGGCTGAGCGGCCCTCCCGGCGCGCCGACCAGGCTGTGATGCGGCCCTCATTGCGCGCCGGCCAGGCTGAACGCCCCCCCGCACCGGCCGGGCTGGAACGACCCTCCCCGCGCCCGTCACACGGCTCACCCCCGCGCGCCCGACGAGGCGTCACGCGGCGTCACACCCGCGGGCCCGACGGCGTGTCACACGGCGTCACACCCGCGCGCCCGACGGGTCGTCACACGGCGGCGGCATCCTTCGCGGATTCCGCCGCCTTTTGTTCGTCTTTCGTACGGTTGACGCGCGTTGAACGGCCCGCCAATCTCGTGGGTGTCACTTTTCACCGGTGACTCGGACCGCGTACCGGTGACCCCGACCGCAGGGAGGCCCCCGTGCCCAGACGCGCCACACGACTCCTGCTCACGTTTGTCATGCTCATGGCTGGCTTGACGGCCGGCACCATCGCCACCGCCGGCACCGCCCACGCCGACGGCTGCTACACCTGGTCCCGCACCCTCTCCCAGGGAGCGTCCGGGGCCGACGTGACCCAGCTCCAGATCCGCGTCGCCGGCTATCCCGGCTACGGCGGCGTCCTGGCCCTCGACGGCTCCTACGGCCCCGCGACCGCCGCCGCCGTCAAGCGCTTCCAGCAGGCGTACGGTCTGAGCGCCGACGGCGTCGCCGGCCCCAACACCTTCGCCAAGCTCTACGAACTGCAGGACAACGACTGCACCCCGGCGCACTTCACCTACGCCGAGATGAACAAGTGCAACAGCGACTGGTCCGGCGGCAAGGTCTCCGCGGCCACCGCCAAGTCCAACGCGCTGCGGACCATGTGGAAGCTGGAGGCGCTGCGGCACGCCCTCGGTGACAAGGCGATCAACCTCAGCAGCGGCTTCCGCTCCGTCTCCTGCAACGCGGCCGTGGGCGGCGCCTCCAACAGCCGTCACATGTACGGGTACGCCATCGACCTGGTCGGCTCGCACTCCTTCTGCACCCTGGCCAAGCAGGCCCGCAGCCACGGCTTCAACACGATCCTCGGCCCGGGCTACCCGGACCACAACGACCACGTGCACCTGGATCACAGCAGCAGCCGCTTCTGGTCCGCGCCCAACTGCGGTATCTGAGCACCCCGCAGCTCACCCCGAACCCCGCGAGGGCCGCCCGGCAGCAGCCGGGCGGCCCTCCGCGCGCGGTGCGGCGTTCGCGTCGGCGCCTGTCACGCCCCGGGCGTCAGCTCGCAGGTGAAGGCCCACAGGGTGAAGCCCGGCAGCGGGTCCCAGTCCCGCTCCGGCGCCCGCTCGAAGCCCAGCCGCCGGTACAGCCGGTGCGCCGCCAGCATCTGCTGCTGGCTGCAGATCGCCACCCGGGCCGCCCCCGCCTGCCGGGACCGGTCCAGACAGGCGCGCACCAGGGCCTCGCCCGCGCCCCGGCCCCGGGCCTCGCGGGCGACCGCGAGCATCCGGAACTCGGCCTCCCCGTCACCCGCCAGGTCCGCGTACGGGCTTCCCGGCAGCACATGGGAGACACAGCCGAGGGGCGTGCCGTCGGACCGGTCGGCGGCGACCAGGATCTCCGCGTGCCGGGCCCGCCGGGCCACGTCGCGCAGCTCCTGCAGATAGGCGTCCGCCTCGCCGAAGGTGAGCAGGCCGTCACCGAGATAGGCCCGCGCGGTCAGCTCCCCGAGGGAGGCGTACTCCTCGGGGCGGGCCGTACGAATCGAGATGTCCATGCGAGCAGTGTGGTCCCCGGGAACGGCGACGGCCCCGCCTTTTCGGGCGGGGCCGTCACCTGCGGCGCCACGCGGGCGCCGTCCGTGCCTCAGCAGCAGCGGAAACCCTCACGGGGGTCGGCCTCGCGGGCGTCCGTGCGCTGCCGCTCGAACTCCCGGCGGCTCAGCACCTCGGCGCACGGGTCGTGCTTCCGCGCGTGCTCGACGTACCGGTCGTACACCGCCTCGCCGGAGAGTTCCCGCCAGAACCGGCGGAAGCGGGCGGCGGAGCCCCGGACGGACGCCGGGCGGTTCACGACGAACTCCCCGCGCCCGCGCTCTCCTTCCGCAGTCCGCCCTCGCTGCCGAGGCCGGCCTCGGCCAGTTCCGCCTTCTCCTCGGCGGTCGGCCAGAGTTCGGCCGGGGCGACGTACCGCGACTCGACGTACGGCGCCTCGTCGAGCCGGGTCTCCGCCGGATTGCGGATCGCCTTGACGCAGACCCGGGTCGCGTCCGCGAGCACGAGGATGATCAGGACCGCGAAGAGCGCCGAGAGCACGCCGTCCACCGTGCAGTTGGTGACGACGGTGTGCATGTCGTCCATGTTCTTCGCGGGGGCCAGGACCTTGCCGTCGTCGATGGCCTGCGCGTAGACGTCGCGCTGGGCGAAGAAGCCGATCTTCGGGTCCTCGGAGAAGATCTTCTGCCAGCTGGCGGTGAGGGTCACCGCGACGTCCCAGCCGAGCGGGATGGCCGTGATCCACGCCCACTTCAGCCGTCCGGACTTGATCAGCAGGGTGGTGGCGACGGCCAGCGCGACGGCGGCCAGCAACTGGTTGGCGATGCCGAACAGCGGGAACAGCTGGTAGATGCCGCCCAGCGGGTCGTGCACGCCGACCCACAGGAAGTAGCCCCAGGCGCCGACGACGACCGCGCTGGCGAACCACAGGCCCGGCTTCCAGCTGACGTTCTTGAACGGCTTGTAGACGTTGCCCAGCATGTCCTGGAGCATGAACCGGCCCACGCGGGTGCCGGCGTCCACCGTGGTGAGGATGAACAGCGCCTCGAACATGATCGCGAAGTGGTACCAGAACGCCTTCATCCCGTGGCCGCCGACGACCTGGGAGAAGATCTCCGACATGCCGACCGCCAGCGTCGGCGCGCCGCCCGTCCGGGACAGCAGCGATTCCTCCTCGACGGCCTTCGCGGCCGCCGCGAGCTGGTCGGGCGTGATGCTGTAGCCGAGGTTCGCGACCGCCTCGGAGGCGGACTGCACGCTGTCGCCGATGACACCCGCCGGGGCGTTCATCGCGAAGTACAGGCCCGGGTCGATGATGCAGGCGGCCACCATCGCCATCACGGCGACGAAGGACTCCATCAGCATCGAGCCGTAGCCGATCATCCGGACCTGCGTCTCCTTCTGGATCATCTTCGGGGTGGTGCCCGAGGAGACCAGGGCGTGGAAGCCGGAGAGCGCGCCGCACGCGATGGTGATGAACACGAAGGGGAAGAGCGAGCCGGCGAAGACCGGCCCGTCGCCCCGCGAGGCGAAGTCGGTGACCGCGTCCATCTTCATGTTCGGCAGGGCGATGACGACGCCCAGGGCGAGCAGTGTGATGGTGCCGATCTTCATGAAGGTCGACAGGTAGTCGCGCGGTGCCAGCAGCACCCACACCGGCAGCACGGAGGCGACGAATCCGTACACCACCAGCCAGATGACCAGCGCGCCCGGCGACAGCGTGAAGGTGTCGGCCCAGGACGACTCGGCGACCCAGTTGCCGGCGACGATCGCGACGAGCAGCAGCGCGACGCCGATGACGGAGACCTCGGTCACCCGGCCCGGGCGCAGCACCCGCAGATAGAAGCCCATCAGGAAGGCGATCGGGATCGTCATCGCGATGGAGAAGGTGCCCCAGGGCGACCCGGCCAGAGCGTTGACCACGACCAGGGCCAGCACCGCCAGCAGGATGATCATGATGGCGAAGACGGCGATCAGCGCGGCGGCGCCGCCGACCGGGCCGATCTCGTCCCGGGCCATCTGACCGAGCGACTTGCCGTCCCGGCGCATCGAGAAGAACAGGGTGACCATGTCCTGGACGGCGCCGGCGAAGATCACGCCGACGATGATCCAGATGGTGCCCGGCAGATAACCCATCTGCGCGGCCAGCACGGGGCCGACGAGCGGTCCCGCGCCCGCGATGGCCGCGAAGTGGTGGCCGAGGAGCACCCGGCGGTCGGTGGGGTGGAAGTCCACACCGTTGTCGAGCCGCTCGGCCGGGGTGGCGCGGTTCTTGTCCGCTCGCAGCACGCGGGTGGCGATGAAGCGGGAGTAGAACCGGTAGGCGATGGCGTACGAGCCGAGCGCGGCGGCGACCATCCAGGCGGCCGACACCTCCTCGCCGCGCGACAGCGCCAGCATGGCCCACCCGGCCGCGCCGACCAGCCCGACGAGCGTCCAGATGGTGATCGACTTCGGGGTGAGGCGGCCTCTGGGCGCACTCGGTGGGGCGGCTGGTTCTGCTGTCTCAGGCATGTCGGCGGCTCCGTGTCTTCGCTGGCTGCTGCGTGATCTCCTTCGTTACGCGCAGGGAAATCTAGGCCAGGGTTCCGGGAGACGTCACTAGGCGTCCGCATACCGGTACGGACACGGTGCCGAAAGCGCAGGTCAGACCCCCGGTTCCGGAGGCTGCCGAAGGGGTCTGCGGGGGCCGGGCGGGCCTGTGCCGTGGCGTCGCGCGCCCGCCCCGGGCGGGGCGGCCTGTGCGGGCGGGGCGGCCTGTGCCGGGCGGCGCGGATTGTGCAGGGCGGCGGGGCCTGTGCGGACGCGCGGCTTGTGGCGGGCGGCGGCTCGGTGCGGGCGCGCGGCCTGTGCCGGGCGCAGCGGTCCCGCCGTCCGCCGCTACGCGCTGGGCCGCTTGAGCCGGGCCACGAACTTGTAGCGGTCGCCGCGGTAGACCGAGCGCACCCACTCCACGGGCTCGCCGTCCGCGTCCAGCGAGTGCCGGGACAGCAGCAGCATCGGCAGGCCGACGTCCGTGCCGAGCAGGCTCGCCTCGCGCGGGGTCGCCAGTGACGTCTCTATCGTCTCCTCGGCCTCGGCCGGCCGGACGCCGTAGACCTCGGCCAGCGCGGTGTAGAGGGAGGTGTACTTCACCAGGCTCCGGCGCAGCGCGGGGAACCGCTTCGCCGACAGGTGCGTGGTCTCGATGGCCATCGGCTCGCCGCTCGCCAGCCGCAGCCGCTCGATGCGCAGCACCCGGCCGCCGGGGTCGAGGTCCAGCAGCCCGGCGAGCCGGTCGTCCGCCGTGACGTAGCCGATGTCCAGGAGCTGCGAGGTCGGTTCCAGCCCTTGCGCGCGCATGTCCTCGGTGTACGAGGTGAGCTGGAGCGCCTGCGAGACCTTCGGCTTGGCGACGAAGGTGCCCTTGCCCTGGATGCGTTCCAGCCGGCCCTCGACGACCAGTTCCTGGAGGGCCTGCCGGACGGTGGTGCGCGAGGTGTCGAACTCGGAGGCGAGGGTGCGCTCGGGCGGGACCGGAGTGCCGGGCGGCAGGGTCTCGGTCATCTCCAGCAAGTGCCGCTTGAGCCGGTAGTACTTGGGCACGCGCGCGGTGCGCGTGCCGGCCGCCGGGGCGTTCGCCCCGCCCGCGGGGGCACCGTCGGTCTCCATCAGCCTTCCCGGCTCCTGTCCTGCTGCCGTCACCGGCTCCTCCGTACGTCGCGGCTCACATGGTGGCACGGCCGGGCGGCCGTGACGCCCGCTTCACCGCGCGGCCCGCGGGTGTCGGTCCGGTAACGGAGCCGACAGCCCTTCTTATACACCTCTTGACACCCCTAAAGGTCTAGGCCAAGCTGCGGGAACTGGTCTAAACCATTAAAGACCACATCCGGTTTCTTGGGGAGCGTGCGGTGAAGCGTGGACTCAAAGCGGCGGCAGGCGTCGCGGCATTGCTGATGGGGGCCGCGGCCTGCGGATCCGGCGGCGACGACGGGAAGACGGCCGGGGCGGACGGCTTCAAGGGCGAGACCCTGACGCTGTGGGCCATGGACGGCTCGACCCCGCCGGGCTGGACCAAGGAGGTCAAGCGGGAGTTCGAGCAGAAGACGGGCGCCAAGCTCAAGCTGGAAGTCCAGCAGTGGAACGGCATCCAGCAGAAGATCACGACCGCCCTCTCCGAGTCCGACCCGCCGGACGTCATCGAGATCGGCAACACCCAGACCCCCGCGTACGCCATGACCGGCGGCCTCGCCGAACTCGGCGACCTCAAGAAGGAGATCGGCGCGGACTGGAACGAGTCCATCAACGCCTCCTCCGTCATCGAGGGCAAGCAGTACGCCGTGCCGTGGTACGTCGCCAGCCGCGTCGTCGTCTACAACAAGGAGATCTGGGCGGAGGCGGGCCTCAAGGGGACCCCCAAGACCCGCGACGCGTTCTTCGAGGCCCTCGGGGCCATCGAGAAGAAGACGGACGCCGAGCCGATCTACATGCCCGGCCAGAACTGGTACTTCTTCGACGGCCTCACCCTGGGACAGGGCGCCGACCTGGTGAAGAAGAAGGGCGACACATGGGTGTCGAACCTCGCGGACCCGAAGGTCGGCGACGCCATGGAGATCTACAAGAAGTACGCGGACTTCAGCGACGCCCCCAAGGACAAGGACGAGGCGACCCCGCAGCAGGCGGAGGTGTTCGCCAAGGGGAAGACCGGCGCGATGATCGGCATGGGCTGGGAGGCCGCCACGGCGATCGAGGCCAACCCGGAGATCGAGAAGCACATCGGCTACTTCACCATCCCGGGTGAGACGGCGGAGAAGCCCGAGGGAGTCTTCCTCGGCGGCTCCAACCTCGCCGTCGCGGCCGGCAGCGAGAAGCAGGAACTGGCCAAGGAGTTCCTGCGCATCGCGCTCTCCGACAAGCACGAGGGAACGCTCGCCGAGGAGGGCGGCGTGATCCCGAACAAGGACGCGCTCCAGGAGCGGCTCGAGGGCAACCCGGCCGCGCAGGCCGCCGCGCCCGCCGCATCCACCTCCGGCGGCACCACCCCGCTGATCCCCGAGTGGGCCGCGGTGGAGAACCCGCCGAACCCGATCAAGACGTACATGACGGCCTACCTCAAGGGCGCCTCGCACCAGGAGGCGGCCGCGCAGGTCGAGGACGAGCTGAACAAGCGCCTGGCGCAGAAGCAGTGAGCCCCGCGGCCGCCGTACGGGGTGCCCCGGCCGGGGACCACACCGCCCCGTACGGCGGCCGCGCGCAGTGAACCGCCCCGCGCGGGCCGGAACCGGAGAAGAAGAGGAACCGATGGCAGTGCAGTTGGACGAGGCCGCGGTGCGGGCCACGCCCCCCGCCCCTCCGGACGGACCCCCGTCCCCCGCGCCCCGCCGCTCCCGCGGCGCCGGGCGGCTGCCCTGGCTGCTGCTCGCGCCCGCCCTCGGCGCCACCGTGCTGCTGCTCGGCTGGCCGATGGTGAAGAACGGCATGCTGTCGTTCCAGAACCTCAACGCCCGGCAGCTGATCCTGCACCTCACCGAGTGGACCGGCTTCGACAACTACGGTGACGCGCTGGGCAGCGAGCACTTCTGGCGGGTCACCGTCCGCTCGGTGCTCTTCACCACGGTCAACGTCGTGCTGATCATGCTGGCCGGAACGCTGACCGGACTGCTGCTGGCACGCCTCGGCCGCCGGATGCGGCTGCTGCTGTCGGTCGGCCTGGTGCTCACCTGGGCGATGCCGATCATCGCGGCCACCACCGTCTACCAGTGGCTGTTCGCCCAGCGCTTCGGCGTCGTCAACTGGCTGCTGGACCACCTCGGCTGGCACAGCATGGCCGACTACAACTGGACCGGCAGCCAGTTCTCCACCTTCTTCGTGGTCACCGTGCTGATCGTCTGGCAGTCCGTCCCGTTCGTGGCGCTGAGCCTCTACGCCGCGACCACGACGATCCCGAAGGAGCTGTACGAGGCGGCCGCGCTGGACGGCGCCGGGGCCTGGAAGGCGTTCGTCTCCGTGACGTACCCCTTCATCAAGCCGTTCCTCTTCGCCACGACCTTCCTCGAGGTCATCTGGGTCTTCAAGGCCTTCCCGCAGATCTACGCGATCGGCCAGGGCGGCCCCGACCGGCTCACCGAGACCCTGCCGATCTACGCCTTCGTCGAGGGCATCGGCAACCAGCACTTCGGCATGGGCGCCGCGATCTCCCTGCTCACCATCCTCATCCTGCTGGCCCTGATGTCGTACTACTTCCGCCTCGTGCTGAGGCAAGAGAGGGACGAGTCGTGAAGCGATCTCTCCTCGGCCGCCTCTGGCCCAACGCGACCGCTCTCGTCCTCTTCGTCTGCTTCGCCTTCCCCGTGTACTGGATGTTCGCCACCGCGTTCAAGCCGACCGGCGACATCATCACCGAGGACCCGGTGTGGTTCCCCACCGACGTCACGCTGGAGCACTTCGGCACCGCGGTGCGCGCGGACCACTTCTGGACACTGGTCCGGAACTCGCTCACCGTCACCCTGCTCGCGGTGGGGCTCTCCCTGCTCATCGCGCTGTTCGCGGCCTTCGCGATCGCCCGGACGCGCTTCCGGGGCCGGCGGAGCGTGATCCTGGTGTTCATGATCGCCCAGATGGCGCCCTGGGAAGTCATGGTCATCGCGATCTACATGCTGGTGCGGGACGCCGAGATGCTGAACAGCCTCGTCCCGCTCACACTCTTCTACATGGTCATGGTGCTGCCGCTGACCGTGCTGACCCTGCGCAACTACATCGCCGCGGTGCCCAGGGAACTGGAGGAGTCGGCCATGGTGGACGGCTGCTCCCGGACCGGGGCCTTCGTCAAGGTGATCTTCCCGCTGCTCGCCCCCGGGCTGATGGCGACCTCCCTCTTCGGCTTCATCACCGCCTGGAACGAGTTCCCGATGGTGCTGATCCTCAACAAGGACGCCGAGGCGCAGACCCTTCCGGTGTGGCTCTACCAGTTCCAGACGGCCTTCGGCGACGACTGGGGCGCCACCATGGCCGCCGCCTCGCTGTTCGCCCTGCCGATCCTCGTCCTCTTCCTGTTCCTGCAACGCAAGGCGGTCGGCGGTCTCACCGCCGGCGCGGTGAAGGGATAAGCCGCTCATGACAGCTCTGGCCTCCGGCAATGTCGTCGACACGCTGAACCGCGACGCGCTGGCCGTCCTCCAGCCGGGATTCACGGGCACCCGGGCCCCCGACTGGCTGCTGCGCCGGCTCGGCGAGGGCCTTGCGTCCGTCGGCCTCTTCGGCCGCAACATCGACTCGCCCGAACAGCTCGCGGAACTCACCGCCCGGCTCCGTGCCGAGCGCGGCGAACTCCTCGTCGCGGTCGACGAGGAGGGCGGTGACGTCACCCGGCTGGAGGCGCGCACCGGCTCCTCCTTCCCCGGCAACCTCGCGCTGGGCGCGGTCGACGACACCGAGCTGACCCGGGCCGTCGCCCGCGAACTCGGCCACCGCCTCGCCGACTGCGGCGTCAACCTCAACTGGGCGCCCTCGGCCGACGTCAACTCCGACCCCGGCAACCCCGTCATCGGCGTACGGTCCTTCGGCGCCGACCCCGCCCTCGTCGCCCGGCACACCGCGGCCTATGTCGAGGGGCTCCAGTCCGCCGGCGTCGCCGCCTGCACCAAGCACTTCCCCGGGCACGGCGACACCAGCGTCGACTCGCACCACTCGGTGCCCCGCATCGACGCCGCCCTGGAGACGCTGCACGCCCGCGAACTCGTACCGTTCCGGGCCGCGGTCACCGCCCGCACCAAGGCCGTGATGAGCGCGCACATCCTGCTGCCCGCGCTCGACCCGGCGCGGCCGGCCACCCTCAGCCCGGCGGCGCTCGCGGGCCTGCTGCGCGCCCCCGTGGCGGACGGCGGCCTCGGCTTCCAGGGCCTCGTCGTCACCGACGGCATGGAGATGCGGGCGATCTCCGCCGGCTACGGCATCGAGCGCGGCAGCGTGCTGGCCGTGGCCGCCGGGGCGGACGCCATCTGCGTCGGCGGCGGTCTCGCCGACGAGGAAACGGTGCTGCGGCTGCGGGACGCCCTCGTGGCGGCCGTCCGCAGCGGCGAACTGCCCGAGGAGCGGCTGGCCGACGCCGCCTCCCGGGTGCGGGCCCTGGCGGAGTGGGCCGCGGACACCCGGCGGGCCGCGGCCCACTCCGGGCGCAACGGCGTCCGCGGGCCCGTGACGCCGCGCGACCCCGAGGTCGGCCTGGCGGCCGCCCGGCGGGCGCTGCGCGTCACCGTGCGCGAGGGGGCGTACGAGCCGATGACCACGCCCCCGTACGTCGCCGCCTTCACCCCGGTGGCGAACATCGCGGTCGGTGACGAGACGCCCTGGGGGATCGCCGCCGAACTGGAGCGTCTGCTTCCGGGCACCACGACCGGCACCTTCGGCCCCGCCGGCGGGGCCGCGGACGAAAGCGCCCCGGAGCGGGCCGGCGGGGCAGCGGCAGCCGCGTCCGCCATGATCGAGAGTGTGCTCGCGGCGGCGGCGGACCGTAGGATCGTCGCAGTGGTACGCGACGTCCACCGGCACCGCTGGATGGGGGACGCGCTGGACGCCCTCCTCGCCGCACGCCCCGACACGGTCGTGGTCGAGATGGGACTGCCCGGCGCGGCGCCCGCGGGAGCGCTGCACATCGCCACCCACGGCGCCGCCCGCGTCTGCGGACGGGCCGCCGCGGAGGTCGTCGCGGGCGGGCAGGCCGAGGGCTGACGCCGCCGGACGGGGAACCGGCGGCCGAGGGCCGCCGGCCGGCCCTCCGGCGAGCGGCCGCGGAAACACCGAACAACTGGAGGAACCCAGCATGTCCGCCACGCATCCGGACCGGCCGGAAGAACAGCCGGGCCGGATCATGTCCGGCGAGATGGCCGAGCAGCCCGCGGTGCTGCGCCGCATCCTCGACGAGGGCGCCCCGCGGATCCGCGAGATCGCCGAGCAGGTCGCGGCCCGCAACCCGCGCTTCGTCCTGCTCACCGCGCGCGGCACCTCCGACAACGCGGCGCTGTACGCGAAGTACCTGCTGGAGATCCGGCTGGGCAAGCCGTGCGGCCTGACCTCGATGTCCACGACCACCGCCTACGGCGCGCGGCCGGACCTCACCGACGTCCTGGTGATCACCGTCAGCCAGTCCGGCGGCTCGCCCGACCTGGTGGCGTCCGCGGAGGCCGCCCGTGCCGCCGGAGCGATCACGGTCGCGGTGACGAACAACTCCGACTCGCCGCTGGCGAAGGTCTCGGAGTTCCACATCGACGTCCTCGCCGGTCCGGAGAAGGCCCTCCCGGCGACCAAGACGTACACCGCCGAACTGCTGGCCCTCTACCTCTTCGTCGAGGGGCTGCGCGGCGGCGACGGCGCGGCCGCGAAGGTCCTGCCCGAGCTGGCGCGGCAGACCCTCGGCCGGGGCGCCGAGGTCAAGGCGCTCGCGGGCCGCTACCGGTTCGCCGAGCGGATGGTGCTCACCTCCCGCGGCTACGGCTATCCGACCGCCAAGGAGGCCGCGCTGAAGCTGATGGAGACCAGTTACATCCCGGCGCTGTCCTACTCCGGGGCGGATCTGCTGCACGGCCCGCTGGCGATGGTCGACAACATCTCGCCGGTCATCGCCATCGTCACCGACGGCAAGGGCGGCGAGGCGCTCCAGCCCGTGCTCGACCGGCTGAAGGACCGCGGCGCCGACCTCGTCGTGATCGGCGGCCGGGAGCAGGTGGACGCCGCCTCCGCGGGCTTCGCGCTGCCGACCGCCGACGTCCCCGAGGAGCTCCAGCCGATCCTGGAGATCCTGCCGCTCCAGATGCTGGCGTACGAGGTGACCATCGCCCGGGGCCAGGACCCGGACGCGCCGCGGGCGCTGGCGAAGGTCACCCGGACCCACTGAGCGCGGCGGGAGACCGCAGCGGCTGCGAGCGGGCCGCGAGCCGGCTTCGAGACGGCTTCGGGCGGGGGAGGCGAAGGGGGTCCGGACGCGGGTCCGGGCCCCTGGAACACCCGCGGGCCGCGGCGCCGGGACAGGACCCTCAACCTGTCCGGCACCGCAGCCCGGAGCTTGTACCGGTCCGCCGCGTCCGCGGAGTGTGCGGTTCCCCGCGGCCGACGGGACCGGCCGGAGACCCCGGGGCGCAGTCAGGGCAGAGAGCGCCGGAGGGCCTCGATCCCGCCCTCCTGTGCGGGGAGGGCGGAAGCTGTACTCGTCCAATTGTGGACTAGACCACTATCGCCTGTCCATGCGTGCACGTCGGGAAACCAGCCGCGGGTAGGCTCGCGGGTGTGCCGTCCATGAACGACCTCGTACGCCAGCACACCGCGCTCGGTGACTCCGACCTCGAATGGCTCCATCTCCTCGTCTCGGAGTGGCAGCTGCTCTCCGATCTGTCCTTCGCCGACCTCGTGCTGTGGGTCCCCACCCGGGACGGCACGCGCTACGTGTCCGTGGCCCAGATGCGGCCGAACACCGGCCCCACGTCCTATCAGAACGACATGGTGGGCCATCTGGTTCCCCGGGGCCGCCGCCCGATGCTCGACACGGCGCTGGACGAGGGCCGCATCGTGCGCGAGGGCGACCCCGAGTGGCGGGAGGAGGTCCCGGTCCGGGTGGAGTCCATCCCGGTGCGCCGGGAGAGCCGGGTCCTCGGCGTCATCGCCCGCAACACGAACCTGCTGACCGTGCGCACCCCCAGCCGGCTGGAACTCACATACCTCCAGAGCGCGTCGGATCTGGCCCAGATGATCGCCGCAGGATCGTTTCCGTTCCCGAACCAGCAGGTCGACATGGACGCGGCGCCCCGCGCCGGCGACGGGCTGATCCGGCTCGACGCGGACGGCGTCGTCCAGTACGCCAGCCCCAACGCCCTTTCCGCCTACCACCGGCTCGGCCTCGCCGCCGACCTGGTCGGCCATCATCTGGGGGAGACCACGGCCGAACTGGCCCCGGCCCGCGGCCCGGTGGACGAGGCGCTGGTGAAACTCGCGAGCGGCTGGGCCCCGCGCGAGTTCGAGGTGGAGGGGAACGAGGGTGTCATCCAGCTGCGGTCCATCCCGCTCAAGCCGAAGGGCACCCACATCGGCTCGCTCGTGCTGCTGCGGGACGTCACCGAGCTGCGCCGCCGCGAGCGGGAGCTGATCACCAAGGACGCCACCATCCGGGAGATCCACCACCGGGTGAAGAACAACCTCCAGACGGTCGCGGCCCTGCTGCGGCTCCAGGCCCGCCGGATGGATTCCGAACAGGGCAAGGAGGCGCTGGCGGAGGCGGTGCGGCGGGTCGGTTCGATCGCCATCGTGCACGAGACGCTGTCGCAGACCCTGGACGAGCGCGTGGAGTTCGACGACATCGCGGACCGGGTGCTCGCGATGGTCGCGGAGATCTCCCCGGGCCGGGTCGCGGGCCGGCGGACGGGCAAGTTCGGCATCCTGGACGCCGAGGTCGCGACCCCGCTGTCCATGGTGCTGACCGAACTGCTGCAGAACGCCCTGGAACACGGCTTCGGACCCGGGCAGCAGGGCATGGTCGAGGTGTCCGCGGTGCGCGGCGGAACCGCCCGGTCCGACCCCCGGCTGCTGGTGACCGTCCAGGACGACGGAAGCGGCCTGCCCGAGGGGTTCGACGCGAAGCGCACCGGCAATCTCGGCCTGCAGATCGTACGCACCCTGGTGGAGGGGGAGTTGGGCGGCACCTTCGACATGCTGCCCGCGCCGGAACGGGGCACCCGGGTGGTCCTCGACATCCCCGTACGGGCCGATGGTGCGGAGCGCAGGGGCGGGGCGCCGGCCGGGCGCTGAACGGCTCGTGCCGGGGCCGGCCCGCACCGGAGGCGGCACCGGCGGGCGCGCACCGGACCGGGGGCCGGCCGGCGGCTCGGAAGGAACAGGCCACGGAAGGAACAGGCCCCGGAAGGAACACGACCCGGACGGAACACGACCCGGACCGGGACCGGGATTTCGGCGGACAGGACCCGGACCGGGGGCCGGTCCGCGCGGGGGTCCCGCCGTCTCGCGGCAGACAGCACTGAGCCCCGGCCGGGATCCGGCCGGGGCTCAAAGCTTTAGTGCAACGGATGCTGCGCGCTGCGACTCGGGGGGCGGGAGGTGCGCACGCGATGTGCGCGCCGCCCTGCCGCAGGGGGTGTGGTTCAGGCGCTGGCGTTGCGCGCCCGGTTGCGGGCGGCGCGGCGCTTCATCGCGCGGCGCTCGTCCTCGCTGAGGCCACCCCACACACCGGAGTCCTGGCCGGACTCCAGCGCCCACTGCAGGCACTGCTCCATGACGGGGCAGCGACGGCAGACGGCCTTGGCTTCCTCGATCTGCAGCAGCGCAGGACCGGTGTTGCCGATGGGGAAGAAGAGCTCGGGGTCTTCCTCGCGGCAAACGGCGCGGTGACGCCAGTCCATGGCTGCTCCATCTCCTTGTGATACCAGCTGATTGCTTGTGAATGTGAACGCTTTCACGATCCCTCCGCAAGTGAAGGGGCCGACAGCCGAATGGCCGATTGCGGTCCCAGCGGGGATGTGGAGGGGGTTCGGGCTCTCAAGGGGGCCATTTGCGAGGCCGTCCCGATCGCCATGAAGAGACTCGCAAACCTCGGCGGCGGATACAACCCCTTCCGGAAAGTTTTTTTTGATTCCTTGGTGTCGCCTCTGTCACAGCCGTACTTCCAGGGGGTGGAAGCCAGCCTAAACGTTCGAGTGAAAGGACTTTTTGAGGTTCCACTCACACAATCACACGCAGTGCACGGCGTACGCCTGTGAACGTCACGCTGGAACGCAGTCCCAGGTGGTCACCGTCCATCTGAAACGGCAGCCGCACCTGTGATTGCAAGGTGAACTCCGTCAGGTCGTGCAGTGACACAGCGTGCTTGCCGCGCGGCCCCCGCTCGGGGGAGGACGTGAGGAGCTGGGTCCCGTAACGCGCCACCGCGGGGGTGGAGAGACTGCTCAGTCCCAGGACGTCCAGGGCGGTGTCGAACGACGCCCGGGGGGCGGCGTAGACGGGACGATTGCCCAGGTAGGTCCAGGGAGCGGTGTTGCAGACTATCGACAGCACCAGGTCCTCGACAGGCGTGTGCCCCGGCCGGTGGAGGGCAATCGTGCCGCGGGTGCGACGTGGGTCACCGAGGAACTGCCGCATCACCTGGCGCACATACAGCGCGTGAGTCGAACGCCTGCCGCGTTCGCGGTGCTGTTCGACCCGGCCGACCACTCCGGCGTCGAAGCCGAAGCCCGCGGTGAAGGTGAACCACCGCGCGGGCACGGACTCGTCGACCGTCCCCGGCGTGCCGGCCGCCAGTCCCAGGCCGACCGTCCGCTCACTGCCGGAGTGCAGGGCGTCGAGCAGCGCGCCGGTCGCCTCGACGGCGTGGTTGGGCAGGCCGAGCGCCCGGGCGAACACATTGGTGGAGCCCCCGGGCACGACGGCGAGACGCGGGAGCGCGTCCGGGTCGGGGCCGTGGTGCAGCAGTCCGTTGACCACCTCGTTGACGGTGCCGTCACCGCCGAGCGCCACCACGAGTTCCGTCTCGCCGCTCTCCGCGGCCTGCCGGCCGAGGTCGCGGGCGTGGCCCCGGTACTCCGTCGCCGCCACGTCCAGTTTCAGATCGCTCGCGAGGGCGTGGATGAGAACGTCCCGCGTGCGGGCACTGGTGGCGGTGGCTGCCGGATTGACCACGAGAAGGGCGCGCATGCTGTGCACCCTACCTACCTGCTGGTACAGGGCACAGCGGATCTTTCCCCCGGGGGCGGCGCCGGTGAACGGAGACACGGCGCGCCCGCCCGGGCGTGCGAGCCGGCCCGGGTCCGGACATCCCGCGGCACGGCGGCGGGGCGGACGGCGGCGCGGACGGCGGGGCGGACGGCGGGGCGGGAGGAAGGCGGCGGAGCCGGTGCGCGGCAGCGGGAAAGCCGGTGCGCGGCAGCGGAAAAGCCGCCGCGGCTACCCTGCTGGGGTGACCAGCAAGCAGACCTCCAGCACCGACGGGACCCGGCCGGACGGCACCCCGCGACCGGCGCGGCTGACGGCGGCGGCCGCCGTGACCGGGGCCCAGGGCGCCGTGCTCGCGGCCCTCGGCGGATACCAGCTCGTGATGACCCTGGTGGGCACCCCGGACAGCCTCCGGCAGGCGCTGACCGGTGCCCTGACCCTGTTGCTGCTGGCGGCTCTCCCGCTCGCCGCCGCCCGGGGGCTCTGGCTGCTGCGCCGCTGGAGCCGGGGCCCGGCGATGATCACCCAGCTGATGGCGGTGCCCGTGGCCTGGACGCTGATCGGTTCGGGCGGCGCGCTGGTCGCCGCCGGGATCGCGCTGGCCGTGTCGGCCGCGGCGGTGCTGGTGCTCGTGGTCAACCCGGGGGTGACCGAGGCGCTCGGCACCGGGCCCCGCGAGTAAGGCACCGGGCCCCGCGGGCAACGCACCGGCGCGGGCGCGACGCACGGGGCGCGGGGACGCAGGACGCCGGAGGGCAGGATGCCGGGGCGCGGGGGCGCCGGGCGGGGCGCAAGGGTCCGGCCCGGGCACACCGCTGCGCCGAGCGGGCGCGACGCACCGGGCGCCGGAACGCAGGGCGCCGGAACGCAGGACGCCGGAACGCAGGACGCCGGAGCGTAGGATGCCGGGGCGCGGGGGCGCCGGGCGGGGCGCAAGGGTCCGGCCCGGGCACACCGCTGCGCCGAGCGGGCGCGACGCACCGGGCGCCGGAACGCAGGACGCCGGAGCGCAGGATGCCGGAACACAGGATGCGGGACGCGGGGGCGCCGGGCAGGGTGCAACGGTCCGGCCCGCGCACACCGCGCGCCGGACACCGAGCACAGCAGCTCGGTACGGGGCGCGGCGCTTCCGTAAGGCGGGCGCACCGCCCCATACTCCGCACACCGCGCCGGGACACCCGTACGGGCGCCCGGCACCGCGCGGGACACCCCGCGCGGTGCGGCACGTACCGCACAGAGCGCTCCGGCAGCGCACCCCGCGCAGCCCCGGCACCGCGCGGGACACCCCATGCGCCCGGCACGTACCGCGCAGAGCGCCCCGGCAGCGCAGCCCGAACCCCGCACAACGCCCCGGCACCCCGCACATCGCGCCCCGGCACCCGGCAGAGCGCCCCGGCACCCCGCGCAGCGCCTCGCGGCGGGGCCGCAGCGCAGCACCGTGTCTCGTGGTGGGGCCGCAACGCACCGGGCCCCGGGCGTCACCGCCCGGGGCCCGAGGACGTCATTCCTCGACGAGCAGCCGGTCGCGCAGCTGGGCGAGGGTGCGGGCCAGCAGCCGGGAGACGTGCATCTGGGAGATGCCGACCTCCTGGGCGATCTGCGACTGGGTCATGTTGCCGAAGAAGCGCAGCAGCAGGATCTTCTTCTCCCGCGGCGGCAGTTCCTCCAGCAGCGGCTTGAGGGACTCGCGGTACTCCACCCCCTCCAGGGCGTCGTCCTCCGCGCCCAGGGTGTCGGCGACCGCGGGGGACTCGTCGTCCGTGTCCGGTACGTCCAGCGAGAGGGTGCTGTAGGCGTTGGCCGACTCCAGACCCTCCAGCACCTCCTCCTCGGAGATGCCGATGTGCTCGGCCAGTTCGTGCACCGTCGGGGACCGGCCGTGCCGCTGGGACAGCTCGGCCGTCGCCGTGGTGAGCGACAGCCGGAGCTCCTGGAGCCGCCGCGGCACCCGCACCGCCCAGCCCTTGTCCCGGAAGTGCCGTTTGATCTCGCCGACGACCGTCGGGGTCGCGTACGTGGAGAACTCCACCCCGCGGTCCGGGTCGAAGCGGTCCACCGACTTGATCAGCCCGATGGTCGCGACCTGGGTCAGGTCGTCCAGCGGTTCACCGCGGTTGCGGAACCGCCGGGCCAGGTGCTCCACGAGCGGCAGATGCATCCGCACCAGGTGGTTGCGTAGCTCGGCCCGCTGCGGCGACCCCTCGGGGAGACTCCGCAGCTCTATGAACATCGCGCGGGCGCCGCTGCGGTCGTGCGGATCGTGCTGGTGCCCGCGCTCGTACGCGTGCTCTCGCTCCTGCTGATCGCCTGTGCGCTGCTCGTGCTTCTGGTCCATGTGGTCCGCCCGCTCTGCCTGCTGCTCCGGAATGGCCGCACTGGGCACCACCCGCGCGATGCGGCTCTCGTCCTGCACCGGCCTCCCCGTCCCGTCCGTCACGGCTGTCCGGGACCCGCGCCGCGCTTCTTGTGCAGGCTGATGCTGACCGTGCGGTCCTCGGCGACCGTGGAGTCCACCTCGCCGGCGAGTGCGGAGAGCACCGTCCAGGCGAAGGTGTCGCGCTCGGGAGCGCGCCCGTCGGTCGTCGGGGCCGAGACGGTCACCCGCAGCGCGTCACCGACCAGTCGGAAGACACAGCTGAGCACGCTCCCCGGTACGGCCTGCTGCAACAGGATCGCGCACGCCTCGTCGACGGCGATGCGCAGATCCTCGATCTCGTCGAGGGTGAAGTCCAAGCGGGCTGCGAGGCCTGCGGTGGCCGTACGCAGCACGGAAAGGTAGGCACCCGCAGCGGGCAGCCGGACTTCCACGAAGTCCTGGGTCCCGGGCTCGCCTGCGATCTGGGACACCCTCACCTCCAAGGTGACAAGCCGTTGAGCTGATACGAGCACCGGACCCGTCCACCGAGTCGAAAATCCCTCGTCGGAGAGACAGTGGTCCGGCGCAGCACATGATTCGGCTGCGACGCTATCGTGATCTGTGGGCCGGTGTCGCCCATGCCGGTGCGACCGCCTGCGCTGACGCCGGCGCGGCGGCCGCCCGCGGCTGGGACAGCGGATCCCACGGACCGATGAGCGTCACTCATTGTAAGCAGATATATACACACAGTGGCTAGGGGGTGGGCGGCCCCAATTCGGAGAAACGGCCGGACGATCACGGCCGCCCGTCTCCACCGGCGGGCGCCGCGGCCGCCGTTCGCCCGGCCGCTGCCCGCCCGGTCCCCGCCCGTGCGCCGCGGGCGGCCGCTGCCGGCGACGACCGCTCAGCCGCTCCCGGTGACGACCGCCGCGACGGCCGTGCCCGGCGGGAACGCACCCTCGCCGGCCAGCGCCGTCAGCCCGTACAGCATCTTGGCGACGTAGAGCCGTTCGACCGCGAGTCCGTGCCGGGCGGAGAAGTCCTCGGCGAAGGCGCGGAGTTCACCGGGGACCTTCCCGTATCCGCCGAAGTGGAACCGTTCTTCGACCCGCCAGTCGCCCCGGCGCGCCCCGAAGGCCGCCCGCTGGAGCCGTTCGGTCTCGCCGTCCAGGAAACCGCCGCGGAGGACGGCGAAGCCGATGGCGCGCTGCTCCCGCGCCAGCCCGGCGGCCAGTCCGGCCAGGGTGCCGCCGGTGCCGCAGGGCACCGCGACGACGTCGGCCGCGCCCCGCAGTTCCCGGCCGAGCGCCGCGCAGCCCCGGGCCGCCGAGGCGTTGCTGCCGCCCTCGGGGACGAGGTGGAAGTCGCCGAACCGGCCGCGCAGCCCGGCGAGCACCTCCGGTTCGTGCTTGCGCCGGTACGTGCCGCGGTCGGTGAAGTGCAGCCGCATGCCGTCGGCGGCGCAGCGGGCCAGTGAGGGGTTCAGCGGGCGGTCGGCCAGCTCGGCGCCGCGCACCACGCCGATCGTCGTCAGGCCCAGCAGCCGGCCCGCCGCCGCGGTGGCCCGGAGATGGTGGGAGTAGGCGCCGCCGAAAGTCAGCAGCGTCGTGCTGCCCTGCTCGGCGGCGGCCCGCAGATTGGGCACGAGTTTGCGCCACTTGTTGCCGGGGAGTTCCGGGTGGATCAGGTCGTCGCGCTTGAGCAGCAGCCGGAGGCCGCGCCGGGTGAACCGTTCGTCCTCGGCCGCCACCAGCGGTGACGGCAGGCTCGGCCGCAGCGCGTCGAGGGCGTCGGTGAGGGCCGGGGACGCCGGCCCGTGGTTCGGGGGCACCCGTCCATTGTCGCGCGCCGGTGGTGGCGCGCCGGGCGCCGGGCACTCCGGCGCCCGGCCGCGGGCCGCCGGAGCGCGCGCCGGTCAGCCGCGCAGGACGGAGTCCCCGTGGGTCGCGATGTGGCTCTCCAGGGCCGCGAGCGCCTGCTGCGTGGCCTGCGGGGAGCCGCTGCCGCGCTGCTCGGCGTAGTACGCGGCGCCGAGCTTCTTGAGCAGGTCGGCACCGGCGCGCTGGGTCTGCACGTCGTCGATCTTCTGCTTGCCCTGGCTGATGCCGCGCTGTGCCTGCTCCTTGGCTCGGTCCAGGAACCCTGCCATGTGCTGCCTCCTGCAATCGGTACTCCGGAGGGGCGGGACCGGTCCGGTCCGCCCCCGTCCTTCTGGTCAACGCCCGCGCGGGACGCGGGGTTCCCGGAGTCCCCCGTACGGCGGGGTGCGGCGGCGGCGTGCGGCGGCGTGCGGCGGCGTGCGGCGGCGTGCGGCAGGGGCCTGCCCCGCGGCCGCGGCGCTCAGGGGCAGCGGATGACCTGGCCGGCGTACGAGAGATTGCCGCCGAACCCGAACAGCAGGACCGGGGCGCCCGATTCGACCTCCCCGCGCTCCACCATCTTGGACAGCGCGAGGGGGATGCTGGCGGCCGAGGTGTTGCCCGATTCGACGACGTCCCGGGCGATCACCGCGTTCACCGCGCCGAGCTTGCGGGCGAACGGTTCGATGATCCGCAGATTGGCCTGGTGCAGCACGACGGCCGCCAGTTCCTCCGGCCCGATCCCGGCCCGTTCGCACACGCGGCGGGCGATGGGCGGCAGTTGGGTCGTCGCCCACCGGTACACGCTCTGGCCCTCCTGGGAGAAGCGGCTGGGGGTGCCGTCGATGCGCACGGCCCGGCCCATCTCCGGCACCGACCCCCAGAGCACGGGTCCGATGCCGGGTTCCGCGGCCGCGCCGACCACGGCCGCCCCGGCACCGTCGCCGACCAGGACGCAGGTGCTCCGGTCCGTCCAGTCGGTCACGGCCGTGAACTTCTCCGCGCCCACGACCAGGGCGTTCCCGGCGGCCCCGGCCCGCACGGCGTGGTCGGCCGAGGCCAGCGCGTGGGTGAAGCCCGCACAGACGACGTTGACGTCCATGGTCGCGGGGGAGGGCAGACCGAGCCGTTCGGCAACGCGGGCGGCGGTGTTCGGGCTGCGGTCGACCGCCGTGCAGGTGGCGACCATGACGAGGTCGATGTCGGAGGCGGCGAGCCCGCTCTGCGCCAGGGCCTTGGCCGCCGCGGCGGCCGCCATCGCGTCGACCGTCTCGTCCGGCGCGGCCACGTGCCGGGTGCGGATGCCCACCCGGGTGCGGATCCACTCGTCGCTCGTGTCGACCATCGTGGCCAGGTCGTCGTTCGTCAGCACCCCTGCGGGCTGGTGGTGGCCGAGGGCCAGTACGCGTGACCCGGACATCGGGCTTCCCCCTTGGGCGGTCGTGACAACGTGCGGTCGACGCTGCCCGTCCAGTCTTGGGGGCGCCGGCCGCCGCGGCGGTACGCGTTCCACCAAGGATCGGGCGCGAGATCTGGCGCGACCCGCTGTCACCGCAGCCCGGCGGGGCCTTCGTGCAGGCTGATCGCCTCGGCGAGGGTGGGCACGGGCCGGAAACGGGAGTCGAGGCCGGTGAGCCGGAGGATCCGCAGGGTCCTCGGCCGTCCGCAGGCCATGGTGAGCCTGCCGCCCTGTTCCCGGGTGCGGCGGTGGATCCGGCAGAGCAGGGTCAGGCCCGAGGCGTCCAGAAAGGTCACCGCGTTCAGGTCGACGACGACGCGGGGCGCGGCGGAGGCCGTGGCCGCGTCCAGGTCCGGGGTTATCCGGAGGGCCGTGACGATGTCCACGTCACCGCGCAGTTCCAGCACCGTGCAGCCGTTCGTCCGGTAGCCGGCGACTTGGCGGACCGGTCCCCGGGCGGGGACGGCTCCTTGTCCGGGTTTCTCGGGCACCGCGCCCACCTCTTCGGCGGGACTGCTGTGCGAACTCCCCCTGTGCATGGCGGAACACCACCTCGGATCGACGGGCTTCCCCCGGCCCCGCCCACGGCATGCGGTCGGTGGAGCAGCTGCGGAGCAGATGGAGCCGGGGGCGCGGAGCCACCAGGAAGCCGGGGTGACGTACGGTCACCGTAACGGCACTGTCCGGGAGGGCGGGAATGAAGAAACGGTCCTTGAGCGCCCGATTACACCCGCGTAGGTGAATTTCCACATTTCCTATTGACGGATGGTCGAAGGTTTGCCTGGACGGCCTGTTGTGCTCTGGAGGGGTTCGGCCGGACGCCTTACCGTGATCTCCACCAGACCAGGAAGGCAGCAGAACATGGCATTGAACCCGACCGCCCCCGCGGCGCCCGGTATACGCCGAGCCGGAGCGGAGGACCGTGAGTGGATCGCGTCGCTCCTGGGCGAGGCGTTCCACGAAGACCCGGTCAGCAGTTGGGTGTTCCCCGAGGAGCGGCGGCGGCGGGAACTCCACCCGCGCTTCTTCGGCGTCTTCCTCGGAGCCGCGCTGGCCGAGGGCGCGGTCGAGGTCACCGAGGACCGTTCCGCCGCCGCGCTCTGGCTGGACGTCCCGGCCGTCGCCGAGGAGGACGTTCCGGCGGCGATCGCCGAGGACGACGAGGTGGCCGCGCTGATGCGCAAGGAGAGCGACCCGGACAACGAGCGGGCCGAGACGGTCGGCCGGCTGACGGCCCGGGTGCATCCCCGGCTCCGCGCGCACCGCTATCTGATGCTGCTCGGGGTCGAACCGGACCGCCAGGGGCAGGGGCTCGGCAGCGCGCTGCTGGCGCCCGCGCTGCGCCGGTGCGACGCGGAGGGCGTCCCGGCCTATCTGGAGGCGAGCAACGCCCGCAGCCGCGCGCTGTACGAGCGTGAGGGCTTCCGTTTCACCGGCAGGACGGTGGACCTGCCCGGCGGCCCGCCGATGTGGCCGATGTGGCGCGAGCCGCGCGGCTGAGGCGGTACGCCCGGGTGGTCGTACGGCCGGGCGGCGTGCGGCGGGAGGCGTACGGACCCGGGCGGCCGCCGGGGACCTCCGGGCGGCGGCGGTCGCAGGGCGGCGGACGCGTGGGCGGCTGCGGGACGCCCGGCGCCGGACGTGCGGCAGGGGCCCGGCCGGGTGTGGTCCGGCCGGGCCCCCGCGCACGCCGCTGCCGACGGCAACCGGTGCCGGCGGTCAGGCCTTCTTGGTCTCCCAGAAGATCTTGTCGATCTCGGCGATCAGGTCCAGCAGCTTCTGCCCGGTGGCCGGGTCCGTCGAGCCCTTGGCGGCGCTCGCGGCCTTCAGGGCGTCGTTGACCAGCTGGTGCAGCTGCGGGTACTTCTCGAAGTGCGGCGGCTTGAAGTAGTCGCTCCAGAGCACCGAGATGTGGTGCTTGGCGAGCTCCGCGCGCTGCTCCTTGATGACCACGGCGCGAGCGCGGTAGTGCGGGTCCTCGTTGGCCTGGTACTTCTCCTGGATGGCCTTGACCGAATCGGCCTCGATACGGGCCTGGGCCGGGTCGTACACGCCACACGGCAGGTCACAGTGCGCGCTGACCTTCACCTTGGGGGCGAACAGGCGGGAAAGCATGTAGCTGTCCTTCCTCGTGATCGTCTTCTCGGGTGCGACATTACTCCGTGGAGGAAGCGTTTTCGCGAGTGCCCCGGTGGGCTTAGGACAAAAGTCCGGTGACGGACCGGGGTGTGTGAGGAAAAGGACCGGGAGGTGCCCGATGCCGTACGACGGCCGCCGGCCACTGGACGAAGGCGGGCCCGGGAACGGGGCGGAGGACGGCCGCGGGCGGCGGGGACCCGTCCCGTACGGCCTCGCCGAGGTCGTCGGGCCGTCCATGGTGCCGACCCTGCTGCCGGGTGACCGCCTGGTCGTCCGGTACGGGGCCGCGGTGCGCCCCGGCGACGTGGTGGTGCTGCGCCACCCCATGCAGCAGGACCTACTGGTCGTGAAGCGCGCCACCGAGCGGCGCGACGGCGGCTGGTGGGTGCTCGGCGACAATCCGTACGCCGAGAACGACAGCCGGGAGTTCGGCCCGGTGCCGGGCGAACTGGTGCTGGCCCGGGCCCGGCTGCGGCTGCGTCCGCCGCCGGGGCGCGGTCAGCGGCCGGGACTGCGGCTGCTGTCCTGGGCGCTGTCGGCCGTCCGCCCGGTCGGGTCGCCGGCCGGCTCGTCCGCCGGGCCGGTCCGTTCGCTCTCCAGGCGTTTGCGCGCGCGGTAGGCCGCCACGTTGGCGCGGGTCGCGCAGCGGTCCGAGCAGTACCGCCGGGAGCGGTTCGTGGAGGTGTCGAGGTAGGCGTTGCGGCAGGGCGCGGCCCGGCAGATGCCGAGCCGGTCCACGCCCAGCTCGGTCAGGTGGAACGCCAGCCCCATGGAGGCGGTCGCGGCGAAACCGGCGGTGGCGTTCGCCGGGTGGTCGGCGATGTGCAGGTGCCAGTCGGGGCGGCCGTCCTCGTCGCGCGTCTCGTGCCCGGAGATCTGCGGGCTGACGGGGAACTCCATCAGCAGGGCGTTGAGCAGGTCCACGGCCCGGACCTCGTCGCCCTCGTCCGCCGCCTCGAAGACCGCCCGCATCCGGGCGCGCACCGATCTCAGCCGGGTCACGTCCGCGTCGCCGGCCCGCCTGGCCGCCTGCTGCTGGGGGCCGAAGAGGGCGCGGACCGCCTCGACGGAGGTCAGCCGGTCGGTGCCGCGCGCCGGTTCCTCGCTGTTGACCAGGCGCACCGCGAAGTCCGAGTAATAGGCCAGATCCACTTGTAGTCCTTACGCGGTGGGGCTAGGGTCGGCAGGGCGGACGTAATGACCGCCAATGGAGTGAGGCTATTACAAAAGCGAGGGGGCCGGGATGACGGAAACGACCGCGCGCACGGACTGGGCCGGCTGGCAGCGCAGCTGGGACCGGCAGCAGGAGTGGTACATGCCGGACCGGGAGGAACGCTTCCGGGTGATGCTCGACATGGTCGAGGCCGTGGTCGGCCGCGAGCCGCGGGTGCTCGACCTCGCGTGCGGCACGGGCAGCATCACCGGCCGGGTGCTGCGCCGTTTCCCCGGCGCGCGGACCACCGGCGTGGACCGCGACCCGGTGCTGCTGGCCATCGCCCGCGGCCACTTCGCGGACGAGCCCCGCGCGTCGTTCGTCACCGCGGACCTGCTCGATCCGGACTGGACCGCCCTCCTGCCGCACGAGGAGTACGACGCGGTGCTGACCGCGACCGCGCTGCACTGGATGCGCGCGGAACCGCTCCGCGGCCTCTACGCCCGGCTCGCCGGGAGCATCCGGCCCGGCGGTGTCCTGATGAACGCCGACCACATGCCCGACGGCTCCACGCCCCGCATCGACGCCGCCGTGCGGGCCCACGAGCGGGCCCGGCAGGACCGGGAGCGGGAGGCCGGGGTGCGGGACTGGGCCGGCTGGTGGGCGGACGTCGCGGAGGACCCGGCGCTGGGCGAACTCGCCGCCGAGCGGTTCGCCCTGTTCGGCGACCCCGCCGCCGGTGACCACGCGGACGGCGAGTCCCAGCCGGCGGCCTGGCACGCGCGGACGCTGCTGGCGGCGGGTTTCGCCGAGGCGCGCCCCGTGTGGTGCTCCGCGACGGACGCGCTGGTGCTGGGTCTGCGGTAGCGGCCCGGTGCGCCGCGCTCCCGGGGACGCGGCGCCCGGGAGCACGCGAAGGCGGTACGGGCCCCCGGGTCCGTACCGCCTTCCGCGCATGCTCCCGCCCCGGGTGCCTTCAGAGCACCTTGGAGAGGAACGACTTCGTGCGCTCGTGCCGCGGGTTCGTCAGCACCTCGCGCGGGTGGCCGGACTCGACCACCACACCGTCGTCCATGAAGACGATCGAGTCGCCGACCTCGCGGGCGAAGCCCATCTCGTGGGTGACGACGATCATCGTCATGCCCTCCTCGGCCAGCCCCCGCATCACGTCGAGCACCTCGCCGACCAGCTCCGGGTCGAGCGCGGACGTCGGCTCGTCGAAGAGCATCAGCTTCGGCTCCATGGCGAGCGCCCGGGCGATCGCCACCCGCTGCTGCTGGCCGCCGGAGAGCTGGGCGGGGTAGTTGCCCACCTTGTCGCCGAGTCCGACCCGGTCGAGCAGCCGCTCGGCCCGCGCCCGGGCCACGGCCCGTGCCTCCCGCTTGACCTGCATCGGCGCCTCCATGACGTTCTCCAGCGCCGTCATGTGCGGGAAGAGGTTGAAGCGCTGGAAGACCATGCCGATGTCGCGGCGCTTGGCGGCGACCTCGCTGTCCTTCAGCTCGTACAGCTTGTCGCCGCGCTGCCGGTAGCCGACCAGGTCGCCGTCGACGTACAGCCGCCCGGCGTTGATCTTCTCCAGGTGGTTGATGCACCGCAGGAAGGTGGACTTGCCGGAGCCGGACGGACCGACCAGGCAGAACACCTCACGGGGCGCGACCTCGAGGTCGATGCCCTTGAGGACGTGTGCCGCGCCGAAGGACTTGTGCACGCCTTCGGACTTCACCATGGCGGTCATGTTCACACTCCTCCGCGGTTGCTGAAGCCTGCCAGGTTGGTCTTGATCCGCTGCCACGGAGTGGGCGGCAGGCTGCGGAGCGAGCCGCGCGCGTAGCGGCGCTCCAGGTAGTACTGGCCGACGCTGAAGACGCTGGTCAGCACGAGATACCAGATGACGGCGAGGAAGAGCATCTCCACCACGGCGCCGGAGGCACGGCCGATGTTCTGCGTCGCCAGCAGCAGTTCGCCGTACTGGGCGGCGCTGGCCGCCAGCGACGAGGTCTTGAGCATGTTCAGGAACTCGTTGCCGGTCGGCGGCACGATCACGCGCATCGCCTGCGGCAGCACGATCCGCCGCAACGTTTTTCCGTGCGTCATGCCGAGCGCGTGCGACGCCTCGGTCTGGCCCTCGTCCACCGACTGGATGCCGGCCCGGACGATCTCCGACATGTACGCGGCCTCGTTGAGCCCGAGGCCGAGCAGGGCGGCCATGAACGGGGTCATGAAGTCCGTCATCTCGTCCCGGTAGAAACCGAGGTTGATGTACGGGAAGATCAACGCCAGGTTGAACCAGATCAGCAGCTGGACGTAGACCGGGGTGCCGCGGAAGAACCAGACGTAGAGCCAGGCCACCGAGGAGGTGACCGGGTTCTTCGACAGCCGCATGACCGCGAGCACGACACCGAGGACGAGCCCGATGAGCATCGCCAGCACGGAGATCAGGACGGTCTTGCCGAGACCCTCGAGGATGGTTCCGTCGAAGAAGAAGTCCGGGATCGCCGGGTAGTGGACGTCCGCGCCGGCGAACGCGTTGACCAGCAGCGCGAGCAGGCCGAGCACGATGACGGCGGCGAGCCAGCGGCCGTAGTGCCGGACGGGTACCGCCTTGATCGTCTCAGCGGGCGGGCCGGACGGAGGGGTGTCCTCCGGGCCCGTCTTGTCGAGGGGAACAGTCACGGGTGTTGCCTTTCAGCCTTTCCTCCGAGCGAGCGGACGCTGCCGGTCCGGGTCAGGAACCGCCGTTGACCGTGACCTTGTCGATCGCGCCGTCGGCGACACCCCACTTGTCGAGGATCTTCTGGTACTCGCCGCTGTCGATGACGGCTTCCAGCGCGGCCTTGATCGCGTCACGGAGCTCGGTGTTCTTCTTGCTCACCGCGATACCGTACGGGGCCGCCTCGACCTGGTCGCCCACCAGCTCGAAGTCCTTGCCGCCGCCGGAGGTCTTCACGGCGTACGCGGCGACCGGGAAGTCGCTGGAGCCGGCGTCCGCGCCGCCCGCGCGCAGCCGGGTCTGGGCCTCGGTGTCCTGGTCGAAGGCCTCCATGGAGATCTTCTTCTTGCCGTCCTTCACGCATTCCTCGGACTCGTCCTTGGCGAGGTCCTCGGAGACGGTGCCGCGCTGCAGGACGATCTTCTTCCCGCAGAGGTCGTCCCAGGTCTTGATGTCCTTGCCCTCACCCTTCTTGGTGTAGATCGAGACACCGGCGGTGAAGTAGTCGACGAAGTCGACGCCCTCGCCGACCTTCTTGCCGGACTCCGGGTCGATGCCCTCCTGGCGGTCCTTGGTGTCGGTCATCGCGGACATGGCGATGTCGTAGCGGCCGGAGCGCATGCCGGTGAGCAGGGTGTCGAAGGTGCCGTTGTTGAACTGGAACTCGACCCCGAGCTCCTTGCCGAGCGCGTCGGCCAGGTCCGGGTCGATGCCGACGGTCTTGCCGTCCTTCTTGAACTCGACCGGCGGGTACGCGATGTCCGAGCCGACCTTGACGACCCCCGCGTCCTGGATCTCCTTCGGCAGCTTGTCGAACAGCGGGGCCTTGGAACCGGCTGCCTCCTTGCCCCCGGTGTCCTTCGCGCCCTCCGTCTGGTCACCGCACGCGGTGAGCAGCAGGGCCCCCGCGACCGCGATCGCGCCGGCGGCGGCCATCCGGGGTGCACGCGCGGCCGAGCGACGAGTGTTGCCTGCGGTCATGCTGGTTCCTCCTGCGGTGGGGGCGTGGCGGGAAAGCCGGACACACACCTTCGGGTGTCGCGACCCTGTCTGATTAGGGGCATCTTGCCATCCGGACGGTGCCTCACAGTCGGTCGCCCATGTCAAAATCCAATAACGGGAAATCCCCTCCCCGCGCCGAGCCCCGTTGACCCGGAAGCGGCCGCGGCGTATGCGGACGGAACGAGACCGGCATCACAGTCAGAGGTCTCGAAAAGTGGACATCTGACAGCTGTTCACTCGCTTTCCACTCGAAAGCGCGCCGCGCCTGCACAAGTGCAATGGAAGTCACTCGTATGTGCAGCGTCCCGTCCGGTAGAAAAGACCCTTACACCCCTCACCCGGGGCTCGGGGCGCGTTGTGCGGCGCGCCCGGCGCTCGTGCACCCCCGCGCGGCTTCTCGCCACGCGGACGGCCATCCGCCGTACGGGAGTACGGAAGCGACGCCCATCCGCCTCACGCCGGGGCGGCCAACCCTCGAAAAAAATTCAGACATAAGGGGTCAAAAAAGTGGCAGCGGAGATTGTGAATCCTCGCAGCGACAGCGGCACGGAGGGTGAAGAGCCCTTCGATCCCGCCTTCGCGCTGCACCGGGGCGGCAAGATGGCGGTCCGGGCGACCGTGCCCGTGCGCGACCGGGACGATCTGTCCCTCGCGTACACGCCGGGCGTCGCCAAGGTGTGCAGCGCCATCGCCGAGCGGCCGGAGCTCGTCCACGACTACACCTGGAAGTCGCAGGTCGTGGCCGTGGTGACGGACGGCAGCGCGGTGCTCGGGCTCGGTGACATCGGCCCGGAGGCGTCGCTGCCGGTGATGGAGGGCAAGGCCATCCTCTTCAAGCAGTTCGGCGGCGTGGACGCGGTCCCGATCGCGCTGGACTGCCGGGGTGTGGACGAGATCGTCGAGACCGTCGTCCGCCTCGCGCCCTCCTTCGGCGGCGTCAACCTGGAGGACATCTCCGCCCCGCGCTGCTTCGAGATCGAGCGGAAGCTCCAGGAGCGGCTGGACATCCCCGTCTTCCACGACGACCAGCACGGCACCGCGGTCGTCACCCTCGCCGCGCTGCGCAACGCCTGCCAGCTCACCGGCCGCCCGCTCGGCCAGCTGCGCGCGGTGATCTCCGGCGCGGGCGCGGCCGGGGTGGCCATCGCCAAGATCCTGGTCGAGGCCGGCATCGGCGATGTGGCCGTCTGCGACCGCAAGGGCGTCGTCTCCGCCGACCGCGAGGACCTCACGGACGTGAAGCGGCAGCTGGCCGGCTTCACCAACAAGGCCGGGTTCACGGGCTCCCTGGAGAGCGCCCTGTCCGGGGCCGACGTGTTCATCGGCGTCTCCGGCGGCACGGTCCCGGAGGCCGCCGTCGCGACCATGGCCGAGAACGCCATGATCTTCGCCATGGCCAACCCGAACCCGGAGATCCACCCCGAGGTCGCCCACAAGTACGCCGCCGTGGTCGCCACCGGGCGGTCGGACTACCCGAACCAGATCAACAACGTCCTCGCCTTCCCGGGCATCTTCGCGGGCGCCCTCCAAGTGCGTGCCTCGGCGATCACCGAGGGGATGAAGCTCGCGGCGGCCGAGGCGCTGGCGGCAGTGGTCGCCGACGAGCTGGCCGCCGACTGTGTGATCCCGTCGCCGTTCGACGAGCGGGTCGCCCCCGCGGTCACGGCGGCGGTGGCCGCCGCGGCCCGCGCCGAGGGCGTCGCGCGCCGCTAGGAAACGGCGGGACCGGCTGCGGTACGGGCCGTGGGCGCACC
>NZ_WHPN01000419.1:37683-44507 GCF_009735685.1 Streptomyces lycii
CGCCCACGGCCGTATTGCTGCGCCCACGGCCGTATTGCGCGGCGCGTCACACGCGGCCGTGGTTCCTTCCGCGGCCCTTCGCGATCTAGGGTCGGCGGCATCCGAGATTGGAGCTGTATGTTCGCCGCTTACGCCGCTCGTATCGACCGTGACCAGCCGCTGAACGGCCTCGAGCTGGGGGACCGCCCCGCGCCCTCGGCCCGCCCCGGCTGGACGACCGTCAACGTCAGGGCCGCCTCGCTCAACCACCACGACCTGTGGTCGCTGCGCGGCGTGGGCCTCGGCGAGGAGTCCCTGCCGATGATCCTGGGCTGCGACGCGGCGGGTGTCGACGAGGACGGCAACGAGGTCGTGCTGCACTCCGTCATCGGGCAGAGCGGTCACGGCGTGGGTCCCAAGGAGCCGCGCTCGCTGCTCACCGAGCGCTACCAGGGCACGTTCGCCGAGCAGGTGACCGTACCCACCTGGAACCTGCTGCCCAAGCCGAAGGAGCTGTCCTTCGAGGAGGCCGCCTGCCTGCCGACCGCGTGGCTGACGGCCTACCGGATGCTTTTCACCAACGCGAACGTCCGGCCGGGAGACGCCGTGCTGGTGCAGGGCGCGGGCGGCGGCGTCGCGACGGCCGCGATCGTGCTGGGCAGCGCGGCCGGCCTGCGGGTGTACGCCACCAGCCGGGACGAGGCCAAGCGGCGCCGGGCCGTGGAGCTGGGCGCGTACGAGGCGTACGAGCCGGGCGCGCGGCTCCCGCAGCGGGTGGACGCGGTGCTGGAGACGGTCGGCGCGGCCACCTGGTCGCACTCGGTCAAGTCGCTCAAGCCCGGCGGCACCCTGGTCATCTCGGGCGCCACCAGCGGCCCCAACCCGAAGACCGCGGAGCTCAACCGGATCTTCTTCCTGGAACTGAAGGTCGTCGGCTCGACCATGGGGGACAAGGACGAGCTGCGCTCGCTGCTCGACTTCTGCTCGGCCTCCGGCGTCCGGCCGGTGATCGACTCCGTGCTGCCGCTGGACCGGGCGCGCGAGGGCTTCGAGAAGATGGCCGGCGGCGACCTGTTCGGCAAGATCGTGCTGACGGTCTAGGCGCCGCGGGCGCCGCGGGCGCCGGGCGTGTCCGCCCGGCCCCGGCGCACCGAACGCCCGCGGCCGGGCCGCTGCGGTCGCGGGCCCGGCGCCGGCGGTCCCCGTCCGGGTGAAGCGGTGGGCGGAAACGGCGGCATGGACCCCGTACCGATGGGCATGATGGGGCCTGGAATGCACGAGCCCGGCCATCGAGCCGGGCCTTATCGTCCGCAGAGATGGCCGAGGCGGGGGCGCGGTGCGGCCACGGGGCCACGACGGCTGCCCGCCAGGGGGTGCCGCCATGTCCTCTTCCGTTCCGCCGCTGCCGAAGGTCGAGCTGTTCGTCGACCATCTGGAACGCCTGCTGGTGCTGCCGCCCGGCCGGCGCGGCCCCGCGCCGCTCGTCCTGCTCGAACAGGAGGGGCCGGGCCGGGAGGCCGAGGAGCTGGCGGACGGGCTGTGCGCGCGGTTCCGGGTGGGCGGCCGGGCCCGCGTCCCGTACGCGCAGGTGGCGGGGGCGCCCTCCGGCCCGCGCCGGGAACGGATCGGCGACCTCTTCCAGAAGCTGGCGGAGGAGCTGGAACGCAACCGGCCGGGCGGCTTCGGCAGGCTCAGGCTGCCGCAGTTCGAGCTGATGTGCACGATCATCGAGACCGACCTGACCCAGCGTCAGCCGGCCGTGCAGGCCAGGGAACTCCGCGACCGGTGCTACGCCGAGCGCCGCAAGGACTCGAACGTCCTCAAGGCCCTGGAAGTGATCAGCGGCGGCGACCGGGTGCCCACGGGAGTGCCCGCGCTGCTCTGGTACTGGCTGCGGCAGCCGCTCTTCAACGTCCTGCCGCGCTGGCTGTACGGACGGCTGCAGGAGCGGCGGATGACCCGGCGCGGCAGCTGGTACCGGCAGTGGGCGGGACTGCAGAAGGGGACCGGATTCTTCCGGGACGCCCGCGGCCTGGCGGGCACCGCCCCGCCGGCGGGAACGGTCCAGGTGCAACTGCTGTCCGGCAGCGGGTCACCCTCCCCGGCCGGCGCGTCCCCGGGCGGCGGCCGGGACTGCGGCGAGGACGGCTGTGACGACGACGGCGGCGCGGCCGAGCTGCGCGACCGCACGGTGGACGTCCTGCTGCGGGCGCTGCTGACCGATCTGGAAGCGGCGTTCCGGCGGCCCAGGCTCTCGCCCTGGGGCCGCCGCCGCGGCAGCCGCTTCGCCCTGGTGCTGCCGCAGATCGGCGCGTATCCCGAGTGGACTCCCCGGCTGCTGCGGCAGTTCCCGCCCGCGGTGGAGCAGACGGGCTGCACGGGGGCGGTGCTCGTGGCCGCGGTGCCGTCGGGCGGCGACGGTGCCGAGGGGTTCGTCGACGCGGCGGGCACGCTCAAGTCCTGGGCCGGGGCGACGGGCCGCGGCCTCGGCCGGGTCCTGCGGGTACGGGTCGCGCCGCACGCGCCCGATCCGGCGGCGGCCCGCTGGCTCAACCGCTATCCGGAGGTGCAGCCCGGACGCACCCATTCCGACGCAGCGCCCCGGGTGGAGGCGCTCGTCGGCGGCGTCGCCGTGCTCGCGATCCTCTCCGGAACGGCCGTGTACGCGGTCGACTGGGCGCTGACGCGGAACAGCGACGCCTGCCTCGGCGGCGCCTCCGCCGGAACCCGCAAGTCCGGGGACGCGCCTCCCGACTGGCCGGACCGCAGTCCCGAGAAGCTCTACCAAGAGGTCCGCGGAACGATCGAGCGGCAGAACAAGGAGGCCGACCGGGCGGCGGGCCGGCCCGGTGCCGTCGTACGGACCGTGGTCTATCTCGGGGTGCCGGTGACGGCCGGTTCGTGGCAGGAGGCCATGTACAGCGGGGCCGTTCCGGAGCTGCGCGGCATCGCGCTCTCGCAGGCCGAGCTGAACCGGGCCGCGGCGAAGGACGAGGGCAACAAGGTCTATCTGCGGGTGCGCTTCGAGGACGCGGGGCCCGGGTTCGAGGACGCCCCTGACGTCGCCCGGAGGATCACCCGGGAGATCGCGCGGGAGGGCGCGGGCGGCAACGGGGGAGCGGAGGAGATCATGGGCGTCGTGGGCCTCGGCCAGAGCCGCCACGCGACCCTGGAGACCCGCGACGAGCTGGGCGACAACGGGCTGCCGATGATCGGGACCGTGGCGACGGCCGAGGAGATGCTGCGGCACCGGATGTACCGGCAGGTCGCGCCGGACAACGGTCGCGAGGCGCGGATCGCCGCCGGGTTCGCGCGGCGGGGGAACGTCGTGGAGACCGAGCCCGGGGTCTGCGCGCCGGCCGAGCGGGCCGTGGTGATCGCCGACCCGGACGACGTCTACAGCGCCAATCTGAGCACCAGGTTCACCGAGGAGTTCCAGGACTCCGAGACCATCTGGTATTCCACCTCCGAACGCCGGAGCCGGCATTCCGCCCAGGGCCGGGACGACGTCGAGTGGGTCCAGAACCTCTCCGAGATGGCCGCGAGCGTCTGTGCCGCGCTCAAGGAGGAGCGGCGGACCGTCGTCTACTGGGCGGCGCGGGCGAACGAGTTCGGCGCGTTCCTCAACGAGTTCGGCAGCGGTACGGGCTGCAACGGACGGGTCAGCGTGCTCGGCGGCAACGACCTCACGAACGCCGTCGTCGACGTCGAGCGCCCCAGCGAGCGCCACCCGGGCGTCCGGCTGTACTACGCCGCGCACGCGCTGCCCGCGAGCTATCCGCCCAACGTCCGGGGCGAGGTCTTCCGCAACGACTACGCCGCCGCGTACGGGAACTCCGACCCGTGGCGCGAGGACGGCCGCGCCCCGCTGGCCTGGGACGCGCTCCAGGTGCTGGGGGCCGCGGTCAACGCCGCCCGGCAGAACGCGGGAGACGCGGAGTTCGGGCGCGGCACGGTGCAGGCCGCGCTGAAGGCGGGCGTGGGCGGCACGGCGGGGCTGCGCGGCGCGTCCGGGTCACTGGCCTACGGGGAGAGCGGAGAGGTGCCGCGCGACAAGCGGCTGCTGATCCTGCACCACACGGACAGCGGTTCGAAGGTGGTCCTGGAGTGCGGTGCGCTCGACAACGGTGTCGAGAAGACGGAATGGGGCCCCGACGGGGCGTACGACTGCCCGCGCGACGCGGACTGAACCGGCCGGCCCGGGCGGTGCGGCCCGTACGCGCGGGCCCGGACCCACCGGGGAAACGGCGGGCCGGGCCCCACCGGGGCAGCGGCGGGGCGCGGGCGTGGCGTGTGCGCGGCGGCGGCCCCGGGCGGGACGTGTGAGCGGCGGCGGGGCCCGGGCCCGGCCCCCGGCCTGACGGAAGCGGCCGTACCGCACCGGCGGGTGCCCCGTGCCCGGGCGGGACGAGCTGTACGGCCGGGCGGGTGCCTCGTGCCCGAGCCGGACGAGCTGTACGGCCCGGCGGGCACCCGTACCGGCGCGGAAGGAGCCGGTACGGCCCGGCGCCCGTACCGGAGCGGAAGGAGTCCTACCGCTCCGGCGGGCAGCCGCAGCCACCGGAAGGCGCCGCACCGCCGGAGGGGCCCGGCCCCCGAGGGCCCGGAGCGAGCGGCGGCCCGCGGTGGTTCACCGCCGACGCGCTGAAGCCGGCTTCCGGTCAGTCGCGGGGCGTGCGGAGCACCACCCCGATGTGCGCGGCCGCGGTGGAGAGATGCCGCCGCGCGTCCTTCAGCTGGGCCTCGGTGACGCCGTGGTCGCGGGCCGCGTCGCGGATGTCGTCGCGGAACCGGTCGAGCAGCCGCTCCAGTTCACGGGCGGGATCGCCCGACGCCCCCACGGTCTCCCGGGCCCACTCCGGCTCCGGCGGCGCCGCGGTGGCCTCCGCCTGGGCGGCCGCGCCGGTGCCCGCGGACTCCGTGCCGCCGCCCCCGCCCTCGCCGGCGGTCGCGGACGTGCCGGGCGCCGCTTCGCCGGCCGTCTGGCCGCCCTGCCGCGAGAAGCGGTTGAGTTCGCGGGTGATCTCGGCGAAGCCGTCCCGGACGGCGCTCTGCCAGTCACCGGCCCGGATGTGCTCCTGGGTCTGCTCCTGCACCCGCCGCGCGATCCGCTGCACCTCGTCGCGCGCCTGCTCCTGCGCGTCCTTGGCCTGCTTGCGGGCGCGCTGGGCGTCGCGCTGGGCGCGGCGGCTGTCCTCGGTGGCCCGCCGGGCCTGCTCCTGCCACTGCTCCTTGGCGCGGCGCAGCTCCTCCTTCGCCTGCCGCCACGCCTCCTTGTCGCCCCACGGAGGAGTCTCCCCGCCACCTCCGCCACCTCTGCCGTTCCCGCTGCTCCTGCCGCTCCGGCCGGACGCGCGGCCCCCGGACGCGCGGGCCTGCTCGGCCGCGGCGCGCATCTCGCGGCGGAGGTCGCCCGCGACCCCGCGGACGTCCTCGCGGATCTCGGCGGCGAGTTCCGAGACGGACTCCCGGATCTCCAGTTCCAGCTCGGCCAGTTCGCCCTGCCGGCCGGCGAGTTCGGCGCGGCCGGCCTCGGTGATCGAGTAGACCTTGCGGCCGCCCTCGGTGGCGTGGGTGACCAGGCCCTCGCGTTCCAGCTTGGCGAGCCGCGGGTAGACCGTGCCGGCGGAGGGTGCGTACAGGCCCTGGAAGCGCTCCTCCAGCAGCCGGATCACCTCGTAGCCGTGTCGGGGGGCCTCGTCGAGGAGCTTGAGCAGATAGAGACGCAACCGGCCGTGGGCGAAGACGGGGGGCATGTCAGAGCACCTTCCTGCCGGCCGGGTCGCCGGGCGAGCTGTCGTACGGCCCGTGTGCCGCGTCGTCGGGTTCGTCCATGTCGTCGGCCGGCGGCCTGCGCAGCAGCGCGATGCCGCCGGAGACCGTGGCGGCCTGGAGCCGGCCGCTGCCGGAGCCGAGCGTTCCGGTGATCTTTTTGGCGCCCCACTGCTCGCTGACCCGCAGGCCGTCGAAGTCGCAGGAGACGGCGCCGCTCGCGGTGTTGGCGTCGACCACCGCGTCCAGGGGCTGCGGCAGCCGGATCGCGATCTCGCCGGAGACGGTGTTGAGCGCGATACGGGTGTCCTCGGGGACGTCCGCCAGGTCGAAGACCATGTCGCCGCTCACCGAATCGGCCCGTACGGCGCGCCCGGAGCCCTCGATGACGGTGAGGTCGCCGGAGACCGAGTTGAAGCGCAGATCGCCGGTGAGCCCCTGCGCCTCGACCCGGCCCGAGACGGTGTCCGCCCGGACCGTGCCGCTGAGGCGCACCAGCGTGCTGTCACCGGAGACCCCGCGCAGGTCGGTGCGGCCGGAGATGCCGGAGACAACCGCGCTCGCGCCCACGACACCCACCTCGACCCGGGTGCCGGGCGGCACGGTGACGGAGACGACCGCGCCGCGGTGCCACCCCTTGCGGTCCAGCCACTTGAGGAAGCCCTTCCAGGGCAGGTCGTCGTACGCGACGGTGAGATTGCCGCCCTCCTGGGTGACGGTGAGCGGCGGTCCGTGCAACTCGTCGACGTCGACCTGGGCGGGCCCGGCGTTCTCGCTGCCGACGATGTTGACGGCGCCGCCGACGATGCGGACGTTGACGCTGTGGACCGGTTCGTCGAGGACCAGCCTGCGCGGCTCGTCGACGGACCACTGGGACCGGACTGGCATGGCCTGACCTCCTCGGCGCGGACGCAGCACGCAACATATCGCGACTGCCTGCCAACACGATATATCGCGGTTGCCGGTTTCGGAAGCCCGCCCGGCCCGCGGTGCGCCGCGGACCGGGCCGCGCCGGTGCCGTGGGCGCCGGTGCCGTGCGGGCTGTTGCCGTGCGGGTCGGCGCCGTGCGGCGG
>NZ_WHPN01000420.1:0-34716 GCF_009735685.1 Streptomyces lycii
AGCGCGAGCGGGGGCGCCCGGAGGGCGAGGGCTGGGAGCCGGTCCCGGTGCCGCTGCCGACGTATGTGACGGCCCCGGTCGCGCCGCGGGCCACCGGCGGTGTGGACCTGGACGCCCCGGACGCGTGGAGCTCGGCCCGGTCGGGCACCGCCGGCCCCGCGGCCGAAGCGACCGGCACGGACCGGCCGGCCGGGACGCAGCAGCCGGAGCGGCCCGGGAAGCGGACCGCCCAGGACCCGGCGCCGCGCACCGGCCGCACCGAGCGCGCCCGCCGCGGCCGGGACCGCGACCGCACGCCGCTCTTCGACCAGTACGAGGGCGACGACCGGCCGCGCGCCGCCAACGAGTGACCGACGCCGCCCCGCACGAATGACGGACGCCGTCCCCCACGGGTGACGTGACGGACACTACTGCCGGGCGGCTGACCAGGAGATCAACGGATTTCCGAGCACCGGCCTGGGGATGCTAGAGTCTCTCTCGTTGCAAGGGCCTGTGGCGCAGTCCGGTAGCGCACCTCGTTCGCATCGAGGGGGCCAGGGGTTCAAATCCCCTCAGGTCCACCAGCAGCACTCTTCCCGCAGCGATTGGGGAAGGGTTGACGAGATCCCGTCCGATCGCTGAGATCGGGCGGGATCTCGTCGTTCCAGCCCCATTGGTTGAGACTCCGGAGGTGCCCCGGTGCCGCCTGCTTCGAAGCCCGGTCGCCTCCAGCGTCCGGAGAACTGGTTCCAGCCGCGCCGCTCCGGCTTCCCGTGGGAGCAGGAGGGGCTGGAGCATGTGCAGCGACTGCTGCCGCGGGCGGAGCCGTACCGGGCGTGGGCGACGTTCCAGTTCACCGGCGTCACAGGCCGGGTTAACGAGTGCGATCTGCTGATCGCCGTGCCCGGTGGCCTGTATCTGCTGGAGTTGAAGGGCCATCCGGGGCGCGTGGTGAATCACGGGGACACCTGGCAGTTCCACGGCGCCGACCGGGTACGGACGCTGAAGAATCCGCTGCATCTCACGGACCTCAAGTCCAAGGAGCTCAAGGGGCAGCTGCAGCGGGCCGCGCGCTCGGCGGGCGTGGACCCGCGGCGGGTGCCGTACATCAAACCGGCGGTCTTCCTGCACGACGCGGACCTGGTGAGCGAGCTCGACGAGTTCCAGCGGACCGCTGTCTACGGGCGCAACGACGGCGCAAGCGGGCTGCCGAGGATCTGGGACGATCTGCTCGGTCTGCCTCCTGAGCGGGAGAGCCGGCGGATCACTCCGCAGACCGGCCAGCTGCTCGAACAGTTGATGAAGCGCATCGGCGTCAGCCATTCCATGGCGCATCTGCGCTTCGGTGACGGCTGGAGTCTGGAGCCACGCGCGCTCGACGCCGGCCCCGGCTGGGAGGACCGTCTCGCGAAGCGCGACGACGGCCTGGTCCCGGAGAGCGGCCGGGTGCGGATCTATCTGGCCGGCCAGGCACCGTCCGCGGAGCAGCGCCGGCAGGTGGACCGCGCGGCCCGCCGCGAGTACCAGGTGCTGCAGGGCATCAATCACCGCGGCATCGTGCAGGCCGTGCAGATCCGCGAGCACCAGGGCGGCCCGGCGATCCTGTTCCGGCACCGCGCGTCGGATCTGCGCCTCGACGCCTACCTCGACGCGTACGGCGGCCGGCTCACTCCGGCGGTCCGTCTCGACCTGGTGCGGCAGCTGGCCGAGGCCGTGCGCTATGCCCACAATCGGTCGTTGTACCACCGCGCCCTGTCCGCGCGTTCGGTGTATGTGTCCGCGCGCGAGGACGGCAGTGATCCGGTGCTGAGGATCGCGAACTGGCAGACGGCCGCCCGGGACTTCGACACCAGCCTGCATCTCTCGCTCGGCGACACCCCCCTGGACGTGGGCCTGATCGCGGACGCGGCCGAGGTGTATCTCGCCCCCGAGACCGGCCAGGACGCCGACCCGGTGGACCTCGATGTCTTCGGTGTCGGCAGCCTCGCCTATCTGCTGCTCACCGGCCGCCCGCCGGCCGACCGGCGCAGCACGCTGGTGGACCGTCTGGCGTCCGAGGGCGGACTGCACCCGTTCGCGGTCGCCGACGGCATCTCCGCTGCCCTGGACGACCTGGTCTTCCAGGCCACTGCGTCCGACGTGCAGAACCGGATCTCCTCGGCGGAGGAGTTCCTGCGGCTGCTGGACGCCGCGGAGGCCGACGCCGTGGCGTCGGACCGGGCGGGGACCGCCGTCGCGGACCCGCTGACGGTGCAGCCCGGCCGGCCGCTGGACGACACCTGGACGGTGGTCCGGGTCCTGGGCACGGGCGCGACCGCTCGGGCACTGCTGGTGCGCCCCACCGCGGACGAGGGGGTCGACGAGCCGGAGTCCCCGCGCGTCCTCAAAGTCGCCTTGGACCGGGAGAAGGACGCCCGGCTGTATGCGGAGGCCCGCGCCCTCCAGGAGGTCGGCGGCGGCCGCATCGTGAAGCTCCTCGCGGAGCCCCGCGAGGTCGCCGGCCGCGTGGTGCTGGAGATCGAGTACGCGGGCGGCTTCCGCTCGCCCGGCGACCGGGAGGCGGTCAGTCTCGGGTCCCGGCTGCGGGGCGAGGGCTCGCTGGGCTACGACCAGTTGGAACGCTTCGGCAACGACCTGTTCGACGCCCTCGACAGCCTGGCCGCGCGAGGAGTGCGGCACCGGGACATCAAGCCGGACAACCTGGGCTTGTTCAAGCGCAGTGACGGGTCGTGGCAGCTGATGCTGTTCGACTTCTCCCTGACAGATGCTCCCGACCAGGACATCAAGGCGGGCACCCGCGGCTATCTCGACCCGTTCCTGGGCGGCAGCCGCCGCGCTCGCTACGACGACCACGCCGAGTGGTACGCGGCCGCCGTGACGCTGCACGAGATGGCTTCCGGCGAGCGCCCCGTGTGGGGCGACGGCCGGGTCGACCCGCTGACGGTCCCGGACGCGCAGCTCTACGTGGCCCGGGAGCTCTTCGACCCCGCGCTCAGCGAGGGCCTCACCCTCTTCTTCGAGCGTGCCCTGCACCGCGATGTGGAGGAGCGGTTCGACAGCCTGCGCGAGATGCAGGAGGCATGGCGGCGGCTGTTCCGTACGGCGGACTCCGCGCGCCCGGCCACCACCCCCGCCACGGTGGGCATGGCCGCTGCGGACATCGAGGACGCCCGTGAGCAGGCCGCCGCCGCCGCGGACCTCAAGACCCCCTTGGAAGCGGCGGGCCTGTCGCCGCGCGCCGTGTCCGTCGCGGCTTCCCTGGGCGCCGCCACCGTGGGCGCGCTGCTCGACATCCCGCCGCACACGATCTCCCGGGCCCGTGGCGCGGGCAACATGATCCGCAAGGAGCTCAACCGGCGCCACCGCCAGTGGACCCACGATCTGCGCAGGAAGCCCGCGCCTGAGCGGCCCGCGGCCCTGCCTGCCGACGCGCCGGAGGAGGCGCTGGAATCGGTGGACACCCTCGCTGCCCGGCTCACCCCGGCGGAGGGCGGCCGCCGCGCCAAGCCGCGCCCGGACGTCGTACGGGCCATGCTGCAGTTGCCGGAAGCCGAGCGGCTGGAGCCCTGGCCGGCCCAGCCCGCGATCGCCCGGGCGCTGGGCATCAGCCAGCCCACTGTCTCCCAGCACCAGCTGGCCGCGGTCGAGCAGTGGGCCGGGCTGCCGTGGCTGCGCCGGGTCCGCGACGAGCTGGTGACGAGCCTGTCGGAGCAGGGCAGGGTGATGACCGCCGAGGAGCTGGCCGCGGACCTGCGGGCGCGGCACGGCAGCGGCGCCGACAGCCCGGGGACCCCGGCCGACACTGTCGCGAAGGCCCTCGCCGTGGTCCGGGCGGCAGCCGAGACGGAGGCCCGCAAGCGCGGTGACGACGCGGAGGCCGGTGCGGAGGGCACGGCCCGGCTGGCCGTCCTGCGGCGCGGCGGGCAGGTGGTGCTGGCCCTGGAGGATCAGCCGGGCGCCGACGACCCGACCCCCGCCGAGCTCGCGGACTACGCGGCCGGGCTCGGCGAGGCCGCCGTCGACCTGGCTGGACGGGACCCGCTGCCCGGCCGCGCGACCGTGCTGCGGGAGCTGCGTGCCGTCCCGGCCCCGGAGGGCATGGCCCCGGTTGCGGATACCCGCCTGGTGGACCTGGCCGCGGCCATGGCGAGCGGCGTTGCCGTCTCCCCTCGGCTGGAGCTGTTCCCGCTGGCGCTGGAGCTGTCCCGCGCCCTGCGCATCTCCCAGGCCGCGGCCGGAGTACGAGCCGACGCCGGTGTCTCCACCGCGGACCTGCTGGCGCGGGTCCGCGCCCGCTTCCCCGGGCTGGCGGTCCTGGCCGACACGACGTACGTCGAGCTGGAGGAGGCGCTCGCGGAGGCAGACTTCCCGCTCCGCTACGACCAGCAGCGCAAGCGCTTCTTCCCCCGCCCGCCGGAGACCCGCGGGAGCCGGACGCTGATGTCGGTGTCCGAACTGGCCAGCACGGGAGCGCTGATCGAGGCCGCGCAGAGCGACCTGGCGCAGGGCCGCGACCCGCGCCAGGTCCTCGAGGCCCGCCTGGAGACGGCCCGCCGCCGGGGCGGGTTCCTCGCGCTGACGCTCAAGGGCACCGAACTGCCGGGTGTGGCCGCGAGCCTGGCGGAGCGCTGCGGTGTGCTGTCCGTGTCGCTCGATGAGTTCTTCCTGGCGGCACTGCGGGAACTCGCCGCGGAGCAGGGGGTGTCGTTCCGGGCGCTGCTGAAGGCGGACGCCAAGTTCGCGGCCACCGGTGTGGCCGGGGCGGGCCTCGCCTCCTACGCCCGGCTGGCCGCCGAGCGGGTCGCAGCCCGCGTCGCGGCCCGCGCCGAGGAGACAGGCCCGCGGACCGTCGTCTTCGCCCATCAGACCGCGCTGCCGGCCCGGTACTGGGACCTCGGTGGCCGGGATCTCCTGGTGACCCTCCAGGAGGCCGCCCGGCGACCCGCCGACTCCCCGCACGGCCTGTGGCTCCTGGTGCCGATGGAGGACCCGCAGGCCTCACCCGCGCTGGACGGCCGCCGGACGGTCGACGTCGTGGACCGGGTGAGCGAGTGGGCGGTGCTGGACGGGCTGGTACTGAAGGAGCTGCGGGCGGCGGCGTAGCAAGTGGGGCCTGCCGGGGTGCACTTGTTGTGAGTATGCCGCTCTTGGCGCGGATGGTTCAGCTTATGATCCACTGTGTGTCGGACTTACCACATGAGCACCATTACGCCTGTGCCGCGGAACGGCACTTCACGGACGCCGACTTCCTCCGCGAGGACGGGCGTCTGCCCAGCGCGGACTACCACTTCGGGTTCGCGGTGGAGTGCGCGCTGAAGAGCCTGATGCTGCGCTTTCTGGGGGCGACGATGGGCCCGAAGCCGCCGAAGGGCCGACTGCCGAAAGCGCCGTGGATTCTGGACGCGGGCACCGGCAAGCCTCGTGAGTTCGGCCATCTGCCGTGGCTGGAGACCGATCTGCAGCTGCTGGCGAGCGGCCGGTCGGGCGCCCGGCTGACCGCCGTCCTCGACGGGCTGTCCGCCTTCGACTCCTGGTCCGTGCACGAGCGGTACCGGGACGGCAGCGCCACCGAGGCCGCGGCGGTGCACAGCCGCCGCACGGTCGCCCAGGAGATCATCGAGGCGCACCAGAGCGCTCTGCTCGACGGAAGGCTGTAGTGACACCGATCCCCGCCCGAGTCCGCTTCGACGAGGCCGCACCGCTCGCTCTGGACATCGCCCGCGACATCGCCGCGGAGGGCTTCGACGTCCTGCTGGTCCGGGACGTCCTGGGGCGTTTCTCCGTGGTCGTCGACGACCGGGAGGCGAGCGTCGACGAGGGGCGGCGGGAACGCTGGACCGCGGCCCTCGCAGGGCTCGGCGCATACGCCACCAGCCGGCCGCTGGCCTTCGGCTCCCGGCTGTTCTCGACGGCGGAACTGCTGCGCTCGGCCCGCGTTGTGTCGGAGGCCTCGGAATCCGCCGGGAGCCGCACCGGCTCGGTGCGGCTCCGCAACAACACCGTGGTCGGCGAGGACTGGGCGAAGGTCTCCACCCCGGGCCCCGAGCCCGACGGCACCCGCACCCACCGGACCGCGCTCTACGGCTTCAAGGGCGGCGTGGGCCGCACGACGGCGACGGCGGTCCTCGCCCGGCACCTGGCCGACCAGGACAAGATCGTCCTGGTGGTCGACCTCGATCTGGAGTCTCCGGGCATCGGCCCGCTCCTCGCGGGCGGGGGACTGCCCGCGTCCGGCATCGTGGACCACCTGGTGGAGTCCGCCGTCGGCAACGCGGACAATCTGGAGCTGGTGACCCGCACCTCCTACACCCCGCGCAGCGGCTTCGGCGAGCTGTGGGTGGCGCCCGCGCGCGGCCAGGGCGTGGACGGCGTCCCGTACGCGTACGCCGAGAAGCTCAACCGCGTCTACGCCGACACCCCCGGCGCGAGCTTCGCCGACCGGCTGGCGGACGCGGTCCGGGCCTGTGAGGAGGCGGTGAAGCGGGAGGGCGACAGCGACCGCCGCCCCGACGTGGTGCTGCTGGACAGCCGGGCGGGCATTCACGACGTCGCCGCGGTGGCCATCTCCCGGCTGTGCGACCTGGCGCTGCTCTTCGGCGCGGACAACGCCCAGACGTGGACGGGTTACGGCGACCTCTTCGCTGCCTGGCAGTCCTCGGGCCAGGCCCGGGAGATCCGCGACAAGCTGCGCATGGTGGCCTCGATGGTGCCGGACTCCGTGCACCACACCATGGACGACTACCTGGATGCCTTCCGGTCCCGCTCGTACGACTGTTTCCGCGCCACGCTGTACGACGAGGTGGTGGCCGACGAGGCCGGGGCCGACCCGGATCCCGTATCGGGCCGCGTATCGGCTTCCGGCACGGACACGCCGTTCTCCCCGGCCGAGGAGGACGACGCGGCGCCGCACCACCCCATCCCCATCCTGTTCGATCCCGGGCTCGTCGGCATGGACGCGCTGAACTCCCCGCGCTGGCAGGACCGCGCCTTCGTGCAGGCCGCGTACCGTGACTTCCTGGCCACCGCCACCCCGCTGATCCTGTCCGCCCCGGACGGCGGCGGCAGCGACAGCGGGAGCGAGGAGGGAACGGCATGACGCAGCCGCTCACCGCGAGCGAGTACCGCGATCTGCTGTCGGACGCGCTGGCGGATGCCACGGAGGCCGACACTCGGCGGCCGACCGCGCACACCCTGTTCATGCCGGACGCGCACCGCACGGCCCTCTATGTGGACAACACGGTGGTGCAGGGCGGCCGGGGCGTCGGCAAGACCTTCTGGTACCGCTCGCTGCTGGACCCCGGACTCCGCGGCTTCGCCGCCGACGAGTACCGCATCGCCCGGCTCCGCCGCCTCCGCGTCGCCCCGGGGCACGGCATGGACCTGGCCTCAGACCACTATCCGGGACCGCCGGACCTGCGTGCCCTGGTGCGGGCGGGCACCCCGGCCGACGAGATCTGGTACGCGGTCCTGCTGGCGGCCCTGGGCCTGCCGGAGATCCAGCGGCTGCCGGAGTGGAGCGACAAGGTCGCCTGGGTCCGTGACAACCCGGGCCCGGCGCAGCGGGCCGTGGAGCAGAAGGACCGGCAGGCCTACGAGGACAACGTCGTCCATCTGGTCCTCTTCGATGCCCTGGAGCATCTGCACGCGGACCGCGAGAAGGCGGACGAGCTCGTCGCCGGGATCCTTCAGCTCGCGCTCCGGATGCGGTTCGGCACCCGCAACATCCGCTTCAAGGTGTTCATCCGCCCCGACATGTTCGACGCCGCGAAGCTGTACTTCCCCGATGCCCACAAACTGTCCGGCAACGCGGCCCGGCTCGAATGGTCGCAGACCGCCCTGTACGGACTCCTCTTCCACTACCTCGGCAACGAGGAGAGCCGACAGGCGGAGCGCTTCCGCCGGCTCACGGGCGGCTGGGATTCCGACGAGCACGGCACCCGCCATGTGCCGCCGCTGGCGCTCCGCAACGACGAGAAGTTCCAGACCGAGCTGTTCGAGCAGATCGCCGACCCGTTCATGGGCGGCAATTTCCGCAAGGGCCGCCCCTACACCTGGCTGCCCAACCACCTGATGGACGGCCGTGGCCAGGCCAGCCCCCGCAGCTTCCTCCACGCCCTGTCGACGGCGGCGGACGCGACCCGGTCGGCCCACCCGGCTCATGACCGTGCCCTGCACCACGACGCCATCCGCGAAGGAGTGCAGGCCGCCTCCAGAATCCGGGTGGAGCAGGTCTGCGAGGACACACCCTGGGTCGAGCTGGCGATAAAGCCGCTCAGCGGCTGCCAGGTGCCGATCGAGGAGCCGGTGGTCCTCAAGGCGTGGAAAGACGAGAATCTGCCCGCCGCGCTGGGCGAGCAGGCCGCGCGATACGCCCAGGCCGACCGGCCCGAACACGTCCACACCGGACCCCGTACCCCCGGTGACCTGTCCCGGCTCGTCGAGGAGCTGATCACTCTCGGGGTAATGCGGCGCCGCAACGACGACCGGCTGGACCTGCCGGACGTCTACCGCATCGCCTTCGGCCTGGGCCGCCGGGGCGGCGTACCGCGCACGGGACGGTAGCGGACTGCGGGCTGCGGCTCCCGGCCGCCCGGCCCGTGCTGGCAGGATGGTCCGATACGCCGTGCTCTGCACGGCAGGCTTGTCGGGGATGGAGAGGTTCCGCCGGTGTCGTCTGAGGAAGCCGTTGCGACGGTCGTCGCGTCGCTCGACCGCGACCTGCTGCTCAAGGAACTGCAGAAGCAGGTCGAGGAGCTGCGGAGGGACCTCCTGCGCCGCGCGGAGACGGAGGAGGGGTACGACGCCTCGCTGCGCGCCGAGTACGACCTTGCTCTGGAGTCCCAGCGGACTGCCGCCATGTACGAGACGTGGCTCGGCGAGCGCGTTGTCCAGATCGCCTCGGCGTGGGTGCTGGCCTGCGTCTTCGTACGGTTCAGCGAGGACAACGGCCTGCTGCCGGAAGCCTGGCTGTCGGGGCCGGGGGAGCGGCTGGCGGAGGCGCAGGACCGGCACGAGGCATTCTTCCGTGAGAACCCCGCGAAGAACGACCGCGACTGGCTGACCGAGTCCTTCAAAGCCCTCGCCGACGCCCACCCGACCGCCGCCGGCCTCTTCGACCAAGGCCACAACCCGCTGTGGGAGGCCGAGCCTTCGTACGAAGCGGCCAGCGCGCTGCTGGCGTTCTGGCGCGAACGCGGCCCGGACGGCGAACTCCGGCACGACTTCACCGACCCCGAGCTGGACACCCGTTTCCTCGGCGACCTCTACCAGGATCTCTCCGAGTACGCCCGCAAGACGTACGCCCTGCTCCAGACGCCCGTGTTCGTCGAGGAATTCATCCTCGACCTGACGCTGGAACCGGCGGTCGAGGAATTCGGACTCGACCCGGTGTGGAAGCACAAGCCGGACGGCTGGCGGGGCGAGACCGATCAGGACGGCGAGGTACGGGGCCTGCGCTGCATCGACCCGGCCTGCGGCTCGGGCCACTTCCTGCTGGGCATCTTCCAGCGGCTGCTGGCAAAGTGGCGCGAACTGGAGCCCGGCACGGACGACTGGGTCCTGATCCGCCGCGCACTGGAGTCGGTCCACGGCGCCGACAAGAACCCGTACGCCGCGTCCATCGCCCGCTTCCGGCTGCTCGTCGCGGCACTGAAGGAATGCGGCGTACGCGAACTGCGGGCCGCGCCCGCCATGCCGATCCGGGTGGCGGTGGGGGATTCGCTGCTGCATGGCAGGGAGGCGGGGCGCGAGAGCGACCCGACGCTGGACGATGCCGAGCGCGGTGACGTCTTCACTTACCGGACGGAGGATGTCCCGGAGTACGTGAAAAGCGTCGATCTATTGGGACGCGGCACGTACCACGTCGTCGTGGGAAATCCGCCGTACATCACGGTCAAAGACAAGCAGGAGAACCAAAACTACCGCGATGTGTACTTTGCTTGTGCGGGCAAGTACGCGTTGTCGGCGCCGTTCGCGCAGCGAATCTTCGAATTGGCCATCCGGGCGGGTGGCGACCGTCGTGATGGGGGATTCACCGGACAGATCACAGCGAATTCCTTCATGAAGCGGGAGTTTGGCAAGGTCCTCATCGAGTCGTTTTTCCACGGTGGCCCCTACAAGGATCCGAAGAGCAAGCGGAAGCGTCACTTCGGAGGCGTGGAGCTGTCGCATGTCATTGATACGTCGGGTGCGTACATCCCGGGACATGGAACGCCGACGGTGATTTTGGCCGGCCGAAATCAAGTGGCGCGGCAGGCGGATCCCATCAGGGCTGTGTTGGGTGTGCGGGGTGAGCCGAGTCAACCGGACGTTCCTGCGGAAGGTTTGGTGTGGACGGCCATCACGCGACAGGTCGGGGAATCAGGGAGTGATTCATCCTGGGTCAGTACTGAGGATGCTGAACGAGCCCGGTTTGCATCGTTTCCGTGGTCACTAAGTGGTGGTGGTGCGGGTTCGGTCATGGAAATCGTGGAAGCCCACGGCGAGCACACCCTCAAGGACGTCATCGAATCCACTGGATTTCACGACATCCTAGGGGAGGACGACGTGTTTGGTGCGGAGCGACTCCCGACGATATGGAAGCGGCATCAGGCGGAGCACAGGACACTTGTCACTGGTGATGTCCTCAGGGATTGGCTGGCAAATGCAGACTCCACTGTCCTGTGGCCGTACCGGGGCGAGTGCGTCGACCTGTCTCTACAGTCGACTTTCCTATTCTGGCCGTATCGAAGCACCTTGAGAACTGGCTTGACTTTTGGAAAGACGCGAGAAGATCGTGGTATGTCGTGGCACGAACATATTATGTTGTCGTGGGGGCGCACGAAAGCGAACGCGCTGATTTCTTTCGCTTTCGTTGCCACGCATAACCACTTCGTGCTTGATCGGGGCGGGAAGGTTTTCAACAGGTCCGCTCCTGTGATCAAGCTGCCTGAGGCGACCAGCGAGGAAAAGCATCTAGAGCTGCTAGGGGTGCTTAATTCTTCAGCCGCTTGCTTCTGGTTGAAGCAGGTGAGTCACGACAAGGGTAGTCAGGGAATCAATGAAGGGTTCAAATCCCAGGAGTGGGAGCGATTTTTCGAGTTCACCGGAACCAAGCTCGAAGAATTCCCCCTTCCGGCAACGCTCCCACTTGCTCTTGGACGAGAAATCGACGCCCTAGCCCAAGAGCTAGCCGAGTACGAGCCGTCCGCTCTGGCAGCCTCGGCCACGCCGACTCGGGAAGTCCTCGGCGAAGCCCGATCCGCCCAGGACAAGATTCGTGCACGCATGATCGTGTTCCAGGAAGAGCTGGACTGGACCGTTTATGGGGCGTACGGGCTGCTCACACCCAAGGAGGTCGCCCGGGTCACACTCGACGCGGACCCCTCCGAGCTGCCCGACGCCGACGTACCGCAGCTTGCTCTGGGCCAGAGGGCGTTCGAGATCGACCTCAAGCGGCGAGTGGATAAGGGCGAGGCCGAGACCGCTTGGTTCGAACGGCATCGATCCACCCCCATCTCCGAGATCCCGGAGGAGTGGCCCGAGGCGTACAAGAAGGTCGTGCAGGCCCGCCTCGACCTCATCGAGAGCAACCGGGACATCCGGCTGATCGAGCGTCCCGAGTACAAGCGGCGCTGGTCCATCGAGCCATGGGAGAAGCGCGAGGCCGCCGCTCTGCGGACCTGGCTGCTCGACGCGGCCGAGCGGGAAGACCTGTGGTTCGAGGAGCGGAACGAGTTCAATTCGCCCCGCACCCTCACCGTGAATCAGCTTGCCGACGCCCTCCGCCACGACGAGGACGTTCAGGCCGTAGCCGCTCTCTACGCCGCCGACCATCTCGGCAAGCCGGACGCCACCCTGGCCACCGTCCTCAAGGCCGTCATCGAGCCCGAGCACGTCCCTTACCTCAGCGCTCTCCGCTACAAGGAGAGCGGCCTGCGCAAGCGCGCCCAGTGGGAGCACGTCTGGGAGCAACAGCGCGAAGAGGACCGGACCGGTCAGCGGCTCGAGATCAAGGTCCCGCCGAAGTACACGGGTGCCGACTTCCTCAAGCACTCCTACTGGTCGCATCGCGGCAAGCTGGACGTGCCGAAGGAGCGTTTCATCTCCTACCCGGGCGCCGAGCCCGACGCCGACCCGTCCCTCCTTCTCGGCTGGGCGGGCTGGAACCACCGCGAACAGGCCGAAGCCCTCGCCAACCTCCTTCACGACCGAGTGGACAAGGAGGGCTGGGACCCGGATGATCCCCGTTTCGTGCCGCTGTTGGCCGGCCTGCAAGAGGTCATGCCCTGGGTACGTCAGTGGTACGACGAGTACGACGAGGACTGGGAGGGCAACCCGGCCGAGGAGTTCCAGACGGTCCTCAACACCGGCCGCACTGCCCGCCGCCTCTCGGAATCGGACCTACGCGACTGGCGCCCGGAGAAGAAGCGGGGCGGTCGCCGGAAGGCCGCCGAGTAGCGATGCAAAACTGGGAGAGTGTAGCGAGCGTGATCTTGCTCGCTACACTCTCCCAGTTTCCACGGTCAGCTCCGCGCAGCCATCTGCACGAACGCCGTCCATTGCGTGGACCCGACGTGCAGAACAGGCCCGTCACTCCGCTTTGAGTCGCGGATGTGCACGGCGGCCTCAGTGGCTGCCACCTCCACGCAATCCCCGCCGTTCCCCGCGCTGTAGCTGCTCTTGAACCAAGCCAGCTGCTCTGCGCTCGGCGCGGTTGCCCTTGTGCTCATTGCTCTCCCAACAGCTTCTCGATGAAGGCCAGGGATTCCCGGGGTGTCAGTGCTTGGGCCCGGAGGACTCCGTAGGTTGCTTCCAACGCGCTGACCTTCTTCGGTTCCGAGTGCAGTGCGCTCTCGTCCTGCACCTCCATGTAGGCCATCCTGCGCTGATCACCGAGATGGAGCAATGTGAAGGAACCGGCCAGTCCGGCGTGTTCCTCGCGTGTGGTCGGCATGACCTGAATCTCGACGTTCCGCTGGTGCCCGTAGAGGAGAAGTTGTTCCAACTGGCCGCGCATGATTGCTGCTCCGCCGAGCGGCCGTCTGAGTACCGTCTCCTCAATGACGAAGCTCAGGAGCGGTGCCGGGCGTCGAGAGAAGAGCTTCTGTCGCTCCATGCGCGCGGCCACGCGCTGCTCCACGGTGTCGGTGTCCAAGAGAGGGCGCCACATCTCGAAGACGGCACGTGCGTACTCCTCCGTCTGCAACAGGCCCTTCACTACGTGGCTGTCGTAGGCGTGCAGCTGTGAAGCCTCCGCCTCCAGGCTCGCGTACTGGCGGAAGAACCCCGGATACCTCGCCCGCCCCAGCTCCGCCTTCATCGCCGACAGCACGCCACCCGCCCCCACCACGCGGTCGACCGCGTCCACGAGCTCGGGCTTGGGGATGCGGCGGCCCTGCTCCACGGCGGCGATCTGGGCTTCGCCGTAGCCGACCCGGGCGCCCAGTTCCGCCTGGGTGAGGCCGGCGGCCTCGCGCAGCAGCTTCATCTGGCGTCCGAAGCAGCGCAGGAACCCGTTCCCCGGGTCCGCGCCGCCCGTGACCTCGTCAACGGCACTCGTCGCAGCGTCCACGATCTCGTCCCCTCAGCCCGCCCACCGTGCCAGCAGGCTAGAACCGCTGTGTGCGGAAAAGCGGCTGTCTGGCTGAACTTCGTTCGTGTGAGTGAGCCGCACACCCGGGGATATGGCGCACGGAAAGCGACCGATGCGTCACGCTGGGTGCGGTACTGTCTGACTCGTCAACCCGCCTCCGTCCGCGCCGCCTTGGCCAGACGCGAGGCGGCCCTCACCGTCGGCTGCAACCGACTGCGAGGGCCTACACCACCAAGTGGAACGAGACTCCACCGTGATGCTGCGTCATGCTATCGCGCCCACCCGTTTCTACTCCCAGATCTCGAACGAGATCATCCGGCACCCGAGGTTGACCTCGGACGCCGTACGGCTGCTGACCTGGCAGCTCTCGCTCCCCGCAGGCGCCCGCGAGCCCCTGTCGCGCACCGCCGAGCGCGCCGGTATCGGCAAGGTCGCCTTCCTCCGCGCCAAGTCCCAGCTCAAGGCCGAGGGTTACGTTCACGAGTGGCGCCGCCAGCGGGAGCGCGGGCTGTGGGCCACCGAACAGCTCGTCTCCAACGTCCCGCTCACCCCGGACGAAGCCGCCGCCGTTCGCGACACGTCTCCGCCCGGGGCGCCGGCGGTCCGCGATGCGGCTCCGCCGGTGGCTCCGGCCCGGGGCGCGGCTCAGGCCAAGGCGGCATCCCCGCAGGCCGCTCCGACAGGCGGCAACCCGGCCGCCGGTGCCCCGACCCACCCGCCCACCGGCCGTCATCCACAAACCAACACCGGAGAGAACACCCTCCACCCTCCGGGCAGCCAGGCAGCCGAACAGCCACCGGCCGGGCACCGGCCCGGTCCGGCCGACCGTCGTATCCAGCAATCCGACGGCAGCCCCTCCGCGGCCCGAGTCCCGGCCCAGGGCCCCAGCGCGGCCCAGACCTCGGCCGCCGCCCACGCCCGGCCCACCGCCCCGGCCCCGGACACCGTGTCCGCCTCGGGTGGCGCCCCGGCTCCGGCGATGGTCCCCACAGCGGAGCCACCGGCATCCCGCGCCACCGAGGCCCGAGCCCTGGTGGACGACCTGCCCCGGCTCGACCCCCGGCTACGGGTGCCCCGGGCCATGACCGCCGAACTGACCGGCCTCGTCGCCCGCTGGCTGGAGGCAGGCCACCGCGCGGCGGACGTACGTTACGAGATCCTGCGCGGCCTCCCCACCGGCAACGGCACCGTGCACCGCCCCGGCGGCCTCGTACGTCACCTGCTCCGCGACGTACCGCCCACACCGCCGACCGGAGACGGACCCGACCAGGCCCCCTGCCCGGACACGCCACCCCCGGCCGCCCACCCGGCCACTACGGGGCGGCGCCTGTCGGCACGCCTGTCCCGCATGCGGGAATGCGCAGGCGACCACGTCCAGGCCCGCCTGTTCCTTCCGGAAGCCGACGAGCACCTGTGCCGCGAGTGTGGCTCGGTCAGTGCTGCACCGGCCGTCGGATGGTCAGCGGTTGATCGCTTGGACCTCTTGAACAGTGACGTCGATGGTCGTGCCGAATGTGCCGTCCGGTAGATCACCGCCGGTGCCGCCGGAACCCTCCCAGCTCATCTCCCATGTCAGCGTCGCCTCGAGCGCGTGCGACCCGGATCCGGCGGTCGAGCGGAGGTACCTGATGCCACAGGGTGGGTTCTTCTCGGCCTTGGACTTGGTGTATGGCGCCCCGATGCTGCCGTCGCCGTTGGCAGGGCAATCGCCAGAGGCCGGGAAGGTCTCGGCATCCTTGGTGCCGGGATCGATATGAAGACCGACCGGCTTCGCTGTGGTCTCGGCCCACAACCCGGAACCCGGAAGCTCCGCCCGAACCGTCACTGGTTCAAACTTCGCCTCATCCAACCAGATCCATGTCGGCAGGTTCACCGTCTGGTCGCCGTCCGGGTTCATTTCTACCCTGGTCTCCGGAACCTTCACGGAGTTGTATGCGTACTCCGCCAAAATCTCGGGGGTCAGCGCATGGGGAACGTCGGGGACTTCACCCGCGTCGACCCAGAACATGGTCTCTTCGCAATCAAAGACGGCGGCCGGGTCATTGTTGTTCGGGTTGTTGACGGACCGCCACCACATCCCCTCACCCTGCTTTTCGATGTTGAAATTCCTGCCGTCCTGGTAGTTTTCTTTCATGAGGTCGTGACCCCAGGAGAGAGTGGCGGTCACCGGGATCACCTCGGAGCGTCGATCCATTCCCTCGACGGCATCCTGCAATTGCTTGGGAGTCAGAGCGGGCTCGTACCAGCACGGTGGCGGCGTCCAATTCGGGTCAACCGAAGTGACGCTGCCGCTCGAACCGCCGCTTCCTCCCCCGGACTGTTTGATCACGACTCTAGTTCCCGTGGCATGCGCGGCGACCTTGCCGTTATCGGACTCCCCGCCGACAGGTGCCTCTGCTTCGCTGTCGCCGTTACCGATGTTGGCGTACGCTGTACCGGGCGTCGCGCCCACGGCAAAAATGGCCGCCAATGATGAGACTGTCAGGTATGCAGACCATCGGCTCTTCTTCATCCCTTGCAGGCGCCCCGCTCATTCACCACGCGAACCGTCTGCCAAACACCTTCGCCATTTTTCTTCAACAGAGTGGTGTAGCGCACGTAAGGGCTTGACGAGGACTCGTCGTCGACTTTTCCGGTCTTGACGTTTTTCGAGAACCCCTTGCTCTCGTCGGCGCAGTAGACCAAAGTGGCTGATCCGTCGTCACGGAAACCGACCTGAGGGTCGAGATAACGGACCTCTCCAGTGATCGTCAAGCCATTCTTCTTGAAGCCGTCGATCCAACGCTTACCCGAGTCCAGGGCCCCTTCCGCGTTGTAGAACGAAACGTGGGGAGATTCAGGGTTCGCGGGATTCTGAAGGATGGCCTCATTGACCGCACGGACTCGCTCTCGTCCGTCTTGGAGGACTGCGTTCTCCTTCGGATCGGTGGACTCCCACCGCTCGAAGGTCATTTCGAAACCATTCGGGATCTTGATCTGCGGGCGTTTCGCGGACGATGGCGGGCTGGACTCAGCTGACGACTTGTCGTCTTGGTGAGCACCTTCGATCTTGCCGGAGTCCTTGGACGTCTCGTTACCGCCGCCACAAGCCGTGAGCAGTAGGGCTGCAGCGGCGGCCAGTGCAGTGGCGGGAAGCGATGGACGAGGGCGCACGAATAACAACTCCCTGTAGGAGGACAGACTTTCGGCGGATACAGACGGTACCGTCCCGCTACCCGTCCGTGCAGGCGGGGGTACACCTTGCCAGCCGGGGCTCGTACAGGACTGACAGGCACACCCGATCCGCCGGCAGCGGCGCCGTCGCGCCTGACCGGCGCGTGGACCCAACGCTGCCGGGTGAGTCAGGCGTCACCCTGAGCCTTCTAGGCGCCCTGATAATCGTATCGTTGTGTGTCAGCATGGTGACGCTCCGACGAGGAGCGCGTCAAAATCTGCCACCGGGGGCGATATGAGCGACTTGTCAATCGACTATGCGCTGCTTGATCGGGTGAGGGGCAACCTCGACCACATTGCCCATCTGATGAAGCAGCCTGGTCGGGACATGGAGCAGATCAGCGGTCAGGCCATGGGTGTGCCTGAGCTTGCCGACCGCATGGATGATTTCGGCGATGAATGGTCGTACGGAATCAAGAAACTGACTAAATTCTCTGATCAAGCTTCCAAGGCGCTGCTCAAGGTCAAAGAGTCCTTCGATGCTCTGGACATGGATCTCGCCAAGCAGATGGAAAGCAAAGAGAAGAAGGCCGGTAAATAGGCATGGCAGAAGCGATGTTGGAAGATTTTCCGGCCTTGGGGTTTGTGCCGTGTCCGGGAGATCAAACGGTTGCCGACGACGTGGCCAGGAAGGTACGCAAGACAGCGAAAGCGCTTGTTGAAATCTGCCACGTACTGCACGGCACAGGTCCCGGTGACTGGAAGGGGAAGGCGGCGGAAGCTTTCCGTGAAAAATTCGACGACGAATTCCGCCCTCGGATGGACGAAGCCCGCGACTCCTTCTCCGGCGCAGCCACCGCTTTGGAGGACTGGGCGGAATACATGGAGGGCAGGCAGAAAGTTGCTGTAGCCCTGGAGGCTGAAGCGGCTGCGGTCAGCCAGCGGCTGGAAAAGGCGTACGACAAGGCAGGAAAACTCAACGAAGCCAAAGACGACGCCAAAGACACCGAGAAGCACAAGGATAAGACGCAGGAAGCCAATCGGGCCGTCAACGCCCAGGAGATCGAGCTCGAGGACATCCGCCGTAGGGCCCGCAGTGTGGCGAAGAAGTACCAGGAGTACGGCCGCGGCATAGCAAGCAGGCTGAAATCGGCTATGGATATCGCTCCGAACGAGCCTGGCATCTGGGACAAGCTCGGAAACGCCATTGAGGATCTGGGTGATGCGCTGGCGGACTTGCCGGGGAAAGTGGCTGATGTCCTTGCCGAGATCGGAACCTGGATCAAAAACCATGCAGACTGGATCACAGTCGTAGCCTCCATCGTTGGCGTTATAGCAATCTTCTGTCCTGTGCTTGCCCCTCTGGCCATTGGTCTGAGCGCCGTAGCATTTCTCGCGCACGCATCCGCCTACGGGTTGAGCGGACTCTTCCCGCCGACCGGTGGGAACATCGGCAACTGGCTTACGCTCGGCGGCGACGCACTCGGCATGGTGCCGGGCGTTGGAGCGGTGGCTCAGGGAGTGAAGGCCGGCGTCAAGGCGGCTCGGACGACTCAGGGCGTCGCGGCAGGCACCAAAGTCGGGATCAAGACTGCGGGGGCGACCGCGAAGGGTGTAATGAAGCAGGCAGACCCGGTTGCCAAAATCATCGACAAGCCCGTCATGGCTGCCGCCAGCAGACTGGGAGTCTCGCGTGGTGCGGCCTTGACGGCTACGGAAGGCGTCCAAGCTGCAGCCATGGTGGCGTGGACGGCACCCACTGCGATCAACGCGATGGGCACCAGCCCGGGCAAGTACGATGCCGCCACTTGGGGTACGGGGACGGGGAACATTGTCACGGGTGCAGGCGGCGGAAAAGTCGGTGGAGTGGTCGCCATTGGCAGCGCCATCGGCCTGGGTATGTGGGAGCTCACAGACTGATGTCATCGACGGGCGGAGCGTCCACTACCGAGCCGACTACGACCGGATCCGCATCGAACAAACCGGCCACGACCGAAATACCTGATCTTTGGTTTGAGCTACCTCCTGGTTTCACCGAGTTCGATTTGGAAGAGGACTCAGAGGAGCGGATGCTGCGGATGGCCGATGCCGTTGACCTGCTTTTCTCCGGCGCCACACCGCAGCAAAAGTTCAGCTTCGTCGTGTCCGGTGAGTACGCGCTCCAGACCATGATCTCGGCAGGCGCTGAGCATGCGTCGGCCAGTCTGCTGCGTACGTCCGACGGCAAGCTGTCTCAGGCAACGCTGTGTGTGATCGTTGAAAGACCGGACATCGGTCCGGAGAGTCAGGACAGGATGAACACGGCCAAGCGCACGGCAGTCCAGTGGCGCGAGCAGCATCCGGATGCAGATGTCGGCTTGATCATGCTGCCGTACGGCCCGTCAGCTGTCTGCATCGGTGATCGGAGTCTGCAACTTCCCGGTGCACTCTTCGGGCTGGAGAAACCTGTCCACAGCACGGTCCGCCAGGCGCAATTCTGCGTTCCGCTGAAGACCGGCCCGGGGTCTGCTCTCTTCGTCTTCATGACCGAGGACATCGAGCACTGGGGCGAGTATCTGGGCGTCCTCAGCGCCATCATGCAGTCAGTATCGGCGGACGAACCGAACGAGGAGAGTCGTGCCGTGGTGGCCGGTACATCGGACACCGGAAACACCGGGAGTGAGCATGAGCGGTGACAGGGGGCACATAGTGCCTGGAAGTCGGACGCGGTATCGCGTCCCGCTGGCGGTCGGCATCGGGTGCTACGTGGCCGTCGTTGTGACGGTGATGTACCTCGTCGTGGACGAACTCGGCCCTGGAGTTCTCGTTCTCTTGTGGACCGGCCACGGGGTATTTCTCATAGTGCTTATCCGAAAGCTGAGGATCGCCGTGCTGTCCAGCGTGTACACCGCGTTGTTCATCGTGTGTGCATCCCTGATGTCCGTATATGTGGCCGACATGGCCCGGGAAGATCTGGTGCTGCAACAGCGGGGCGAGAAGGCCACGGTCACTGTCAGCAAGGAATGGTTGGACCCGGCTCAAGGGCGGAAGGCCCGTCACTCCCATTACGAGCTGGAACATCAGGACGGATCTCCAGTACCGGGACCGGAGATGGAAACGACGTCGGACCTCTACGACGTCGGTGAAGTGCTGACTGTCATGGAAGACCCGGACGGGGAGCTTCGGCCCCGGACACTGGGAGAGGTGGATGCCACAGGTGAGCTTCTCGGCTCAGGGGCGCTCGCGCTCGCCTCACTCGGTGCTGTCGGCTGGATGACATGGCGGGGATCGGACATGGCGAAGCGGAGAGACAAGAGGAAACCGTCAGCCGGGGTGCGCGTGTACAAGACCGTCACCCGTGATCACACCACCAAGGAAGAACAGGAAAGGAAGCTTCGCGAAGCCTTGGAGGCGGGCCCCGCTGACCGGCGCGGATACATAAAGGTGCATCCCGAGGACTATCCGGACGTGTCCCAGCATCGGGCGGCCAGAATTGCCTGGGAGATGGGACTCCGTGCGGAGGCCATGGGTAACAAGGGATCGTGGCGTTTCGGGGAAACGGTGATCGAGGAAGTCCCGCACGACTGACCCGGCCCGATGGACCCGTACAACCCTGGCAGCCGCTGTGCCCGCCCCCACAAAACGCTGTCGTGGGGGCGTTTGCGCTGGTGAGGGCGGCTTTGTTCGCGGGATCTTCTTCGCATGACAGCGACAGAACGGCCGCCGGCCGTGATCCATCCCCCGGCCGTCACCGAACTCGGTCCCGCACAGGCAACAGAAGTGGCTCCGGCGGAGCATGCCGTCCGGGACCGGCCGGGACCGACAACCCCCGGGCCGGCCCCGGGCCTTCCAGCCGCCACCCCGGCCCCGTGTCCCTTGTCCCGGCAGCCGGCGGACACCTCCGAGCTGAGGTTCAGCGCCACCCCGCGCGGTGCGCGGCTCGCCCGGCGGCTGGCCTCTCTCCGCGTCCACGAGTGGGGCCATCCGTACGGCTCGGCGGTGAACGACGCGGTGGCTCTGATCGTGGCCGAGCTGAGCGCCAACGCGGTCACCCACGGGTCGGCGCCCGCCCGGGATGCGCTGTTGCGGCTCACCCGGTCGCCGGGACGGCTGCTCGTGGAGGTCGCCGACACCGGAGACGGGCAGCCACCGACCGGCCTCGCCGCACCGCCGTCCCCGGAGGCGGAGACCGGACGCGGCCTGGCGTTGGTCGCCGCGCTCGCCGAGGAATGGGGCGTCACCCCGCGCGACGGAGCCCCGGGCAAGACGGTGTGGGCTGTCATCGGCACCGTGCTCCCGTAGTCCCGGCCGACCCCGGCACTGTCCGTATCGCCGGTGCCGCCGCACGGTGCCCGGTGTAACGGCCCGGAGCCCGGGAACCGGGCCGCCGGGTTCGGCGCCAGGCCTCGTCACGCCCGGGAAACTGGCAGGATGGAGGGGTGCGCGGGGCGCGGGTGAAGGCCGGGTCCCGCCGGTGTGCCCGGCCCTTCGGCCGGGCTCGTGCTGTGGGGAGCGGGAGCGGCAGATGGCCAGGGGCAGCGACATCGCGCTGAGAGACGTACTCGACATCAAGGAGGACGTCCACGCCGGCGACTTCAAGGTCGAACTCTCCCACGGCTTCACCGGCTCCTCCGCCGGTTCGGTCGCGGAGTACGTCGTCACCCCACAGCTCGCGAAGGAATTCGACAAGGCGCTGCACCTGGTGCGCGGCGCCGTGCGGAAGAACACCTCCTACGCCGCCTACCTGCACGGCTCCTTCGGCGCCGGTAAGAGCCACTTCCTCACCGTGCTGCACGCCGTGCTCAACGGCGATCCCGGCAGCCGGGCCAAGCCGCGGCTGCGCGAGGTGCTCGCCGGGCACGACGACTGGCTGCCGGGCAAGAAGTTCCTCATGGTGCCCTACCACCTCGTCGGCGCCGCGAACCTCGACTCCGCGCTGCTCGGCGGATACGTCAAGACCGTGCGCGACCGGCACCCCGACGCCCCGACTCCGCTGGTGTTCAAGGCGGACTCCCTGCTCGCCGACGCCCGCAACCAGCGGGAGCTGCTCGGCGACGAGGCGTTCGCCCGGCTGCTGCCCGCCGCCGGAGCCGCCCCCGTGGACCCCGACGAGCTGGCGCCCATCGGTGTCGCCTCCGGCGCCGAGTGGACACCCGCCGAACTCGACGCTGCCTTCGCCGCCCCGGCCGGTGACGAGCGCCGCGACCGGCTGGTGTCGGCCTTGGTGAGCGGGCCCATGAAGGCGTACGCGGACAGTGCCCGCGGAGACGCCCACGCCTACGTGTCCCTGGACGACGGGCTCAGCGCCATCAGCCGGCACGCCCGTTCCCTCGGCTACGACGGCGTGGTGCTCTTCCTCGACGAGCTGATCCTGTGGCTGCAGGCCCGGATGCGGGACCGGACCTTCGTCAACGACGAGATCCAGAAGCTGGTCAAGCTGATCGAGTCCGGCAACGCCGACCGGCCCGTCCCGATCGTGTCCTTCATCTCCCGCCAGCGCGACCTCTCCCAGCTCGTCGGCTCCGACATCCTCGGCTCCGACGTCGAGAGCATGGAGCAGGCGCTGAAATACCTCAACGAGCGGTTCACCGTCGTCGACCTGGAAGACCGCAACCTGCCCGACATCATCAAGGAGCGGGTGCTGAAGCCCAAGCCCGGTCAGGAGAGCGCGCTGGAAGAGGCGTTCGCCAAGGTTGACAAGTCGGGCCAGCTGGTCAAGGACATCCTTCTCGACGACGGCGGCGCCACCCACGCAGACTGGGACGCCTTCCGCGCCGTCTACCCGCTCTCCCCGGCCCTGCTCAACGTGCTCGTCGCTCTCTCCGGCGCTCTCCAGCGCGAGCGCAGCGGCCTCAAGCTCGTCCAGCAGCTCCTGGAGCGGAACGCCGACGCCCGGCTCGGGCAGCTCGTCCCGCTCGGCGACCTGTGGGACGTGCTGGTCGACGGCACCGGAGCGGCCTTCACCGACAAGCTCAAGCACGAGGCCGAGGCCGCCCGGAAATTCCACGCCCGGGCCCGGGAAAAGCTGCTGGAGAAGTACGGCTCGGAGGACCACCCCGACTTCGCCGCCGACGACCGCTTCGTCAAGACCCTGCTGCTGGCCGCGCTGGCCCCCGAGGTCCCCGCGCTGCGCCGGCTCACCGGGGCGCGGCTCGCCGCCCTCAACCACGGATCGGTGCGCTCCCGGACCGTGCCCGTCGGACAGAAGGTCGTCGAACGGCTGAAGTACCTCCAGGGCGAGTTCCCCACCGAGCTGCGCGCCGAGGGCGAGACCGACCCGGTCTTCTCGCTGCACCTCTCCGACCTGGACGTCGAGCCGCTGCTGGACGCCGTGGCCGGAGAGGACAAGGCGGGTGTGCGCCGGGTGTGGCTGCGGGCCCGGCTCTGGGAGGAGTTCGGCGTCAGGGACGGCCAGGAACTCGTCGACGAGAAGGAAATCGTCTGGCGCGGCACCCGGCGCACCGTGGAGTTCGTCTTCGGCAAGGTACGCCCCGGCCGCGACCTGTCCGACGAGCAGTTCGCCCCCGCCACCCCCGGCAACATCCGCTTCGTCGTCGACTACCCCTTCGACGAGGACGGCTTCCCCAGCGACGGCTACCAGCGTGTCCAGGGACTGGAAAACAGCGGGCACACCTCCGCCACCCTCGTGTGGCTGCCCGACTTCTTCTCCGAACAGCGCAAGGCGCAACTCGGCCGGCTGATGCGGATCAATTTCCTGCTGGAGCGCAACCGGCTCGCCGACTACACCCGCAACTACGCGCCCGACGACCGCGCCAAGGCCCAACGGCAGCTGGAGATCGGCCGTGAGACCCTCACCCGGACCCTGACCGGCGCGCTCGGTGAGGTGTACGGCATCTCGGAGGCGAAGGAGGGCACCAAAGCCGTCGAGGTGACCGACGGCCGCCACGTGCTGTCCCTGCAGCCCGAGTTCCCCAGGCCGCAGCCCGAGGGCGGCAAAACCTTCGCCGACAACGTGCAGCATCTCGCCGACGGGCTGCTGTCCGCGCTCTACCCCAAACACCCCGACTTCGGACCAGACCGGGCCGGCCAGGCCAAGGCCGTCACCGCGGGCGAGCTCCGCACCGCCCTCGAATGGATCACCAGGGCCATGGACGAGGGCGGCCGGACCGAGGTCGACAGCCAGCAGCTGCGGACCGTGAAGCGCGTCGTGGAGCCGCTGGAACTCGGCACCGTCCACGACGGCCCGCTCGTCCTGCGCAACGACTGGCGCACCCGCATCAACCAGGCCGCCGCCAGACACCAGCAGCGCGAAGACCTCAGCGTCGAGGACATCCGCAACTGGATCACCAAGGACCTCGACTACGCGGGCCTCGACCGGCAGACCACCAATCTCCTCATCGCCGCCTACGCGCTGCTCGACGACCGGGCATGGGTCTACCACTCCGGCCGCGAGACCGCCGCGCCCGAACTCACCGCCATCGGCCCCGGCTGGTCCCTGCGCGCCCAGCCGCTGCCCGGCAAGGAGGAGTACGCCGCCGCCAGGCACCGCGCCGCGCTGCTCTTCGGCGTCACCGCCAAGGAAGCGCTGTTCGCGCGGAACGTCAACAAACTGGCCGAAGAAGTGCGGGCCAAGGCGGTGGAGTACGAGAACGGGGTCGCCGGCGTGCGGACCTCGCTGGAACGCCACGCCGCCGCTCTCGGCCTCGACGGCGACGAGCCGGCACCCCGCACAGCCATGCTCCGGGAGGCCGCCGCGCTCCTCGCCCGCCTCACCCGGCACCGCGACGACGCCACCGGCCTGGTCCGCGAGCTGGCCGCCGCTTCATACGAGACCCCCGACCGGGATCTGGCCACGGCCATGGGGTCGGCAGGCCGCGTCCTGAACGCCCTGGACGACGCCGACTGGCGGCTGCTCCGGAGCGTCCGCGACCTGAGCGGCCGCGACGACGGCGTGGGCGACCGGGCCCGCCGCCTGCTGGACCAGCTCGGCGAAACCGCCCGTGCCTCCGAGTTCGAACGGTCACTCGTGCCCGTCCTCGGGAGCATCCGGGAAACCGGAATGGCCATCGTGGACGCCGCCCTGAAGGTCGAGCGCACCGACCCGCCGCCGTCCCCGGCCCCCGGCCCGGGACAGGTCAGCTTCACCGACCACGGGAACCCACGGATTCCGTCCGAGCCCGGCAGCGGCACCCGGCCCGGGGCCGGCGCAGACGTCACACCCTCGGAGGGCGCCGTCCTCCGGGCAGCGCGGCGGGTCGTCGACGCGGACCCCACCCGGCTCGAGGCCGTCCTCGCCGTCGAACTCGCCACCCTGCAGCAGCAGATCGCGGACTTCCGCCACGCCCACCCGAACACGGCGGTGGAGATCAGCTGGCGCGCCCTCGACAACGGCAACGGCGACGGCGACGGCGAAGGCAGGCAGCCGGCGGGTGACGCGGAGGACCTGCGCTGATGCCCACCCGCCCGACCGCCGGCCGACGCGCCATCGAGGTGCTGCTGCAGGCCGAACTACCGCGCGGCGAAGGACGCCGGCTCGTCCTGGTGGACGCCGTCTACGACACCGGCGACCAGGAGGCCGAGCAGGAGTTCACGGTCCGCGTCGACGGCCGGAACCGCCGGGTCCGGGTCACCGACCAGGATTCCGTACTCGGCATCGTCGACGCCTGGCAGCGCCACAGCACCGAGGAGGACCCGGACGGTGACGACATCCTGGTCGTCACCGGCACGGTCCCCGGCGACCAGCTCGGCTGGGACCTGCGCGCCCACGCGGTCCGCAGGCGCCCGCTCGCCGTCGACCGGGCCGACATCGTCCGGCAGCTCTTCGCCGCCACCGACCTCGACACCCGCATGATCGGCGAAACCTGGCTCCTCGACGCGCTCCTCGACGCCGAACCGGTGAACGGCTGGCCTCGCGCCGGCACCCTCCTCACCCGCGACCGCGCCGTCCGGGCCCTGCTCGCGGCCCGGCTCCGGCTCGGCGACACCACCGCCGACACCCTCGACCTCGACGCCGACACCCTGTTCGCCTGGTCCCGCACCCCTTCGGGCCCCGCCCTGTTCGCCGCACTGCCCGCCACCGAGCGCGCCGGGCTCAGTGAATGGCTGACGCGGGCCATCGGCCCCGCCGCACCCGTCCTGCTGGCCCTGGCCGCCGAGAAGCGGGGCGCCGACGCCCTGCCCATGGGCGTACTCGCGTCCGCCGTGCTCTCCTCCGCCACCGCGGAAGCCGCCGGATTCGCCCTCGGCGCCCTCTTCGGTTCCGCCTTCGACTCCTACGACGCCCTGCGGCCCTTCGCGGACGCGGCGACCGGCGTCCTCACCCGCTGGATCGCCCAGGCGGAGAGCAGCGGCCCGCAGCACACCGAGATGCGCGACCGCGTCTTCGCCGTACTGGACCGCGCCGACCAGCTCGCCACCGAATCCCGGCTCACCGGCCAGATCGGCGCCGACCGGCTGCTTCCGTCCGGCTACCTCAGCCGGCTGCGGGCCCTTGCCGCCACCCTCGACGGCCCGGCCGCCCCCGCCGAGGCCGCGCTGCGCGAACTCACCGAACACCAGCTCGCCAACCTCAACGCCACGTCCACGGAGACCGCCCGCACCGCCGTACGTCTCGTGCGCTGGCTGAACACCCCGCTGCCCGACACCGAGTCGACCGCCCGGGCCGTCCACCGGCACCTGGCCTCCTCCTGCTGGGCCGATGTGGGCACCGCAGTCCTCGCCGAGGGTGACATCTCGCGGGACACCGCCGTCGGCCAGGCCTACCACCGGCTGATAGGAGCCGTCCGCGCACGCCGTGCCCGGCTCGACGAGACATTCGCCCGCAAGCTCGCCGTGTGGACCGAAACCGCCTCCCAGCAGGCCCCCGGCGGTGCGCTGCTCATCGAGGACGTCCTGGCGGAAGCCGCCGCGCCGCTCGCCCGCGACGGCGGGCGGCCCCTGGTCCTCGTCCTGGACGGCATGAGCGCGGACGTCGCCGTGCAGCTCGCCGGTGCGCTCGACCGGCGGGCATGGACGGAGGTCGTCCCCAAACCCCCGCCCGGCGCCGAAGTCACCCGGCAGGCCGCCGTTTCCATGCTGCCGTCCCTGACCACGGTCAGCCGGGCCTCCCTGCTCTGCGGCAAGCCCACCGAGGGCGGCCAGAGCGCTGAGCGCGCCGGGTTCACCGCGCTCTGGAAGAAGCGCCACCGCGAAGCCCGCCTCTTCCACAAGGGCGGATACGAGGGGCCGCCCGGCCACCGGCTGGCCCCCGAACTACTGGAGAGCCTCGCATCCGACGCCATCGTCGGCGTCGTCCTCAACACCATCGACGACGCGCTGGCCGACGGCCGCGAAGGAGCCCGCGGACGCTGGACGCCCGACGACATCGGCAAGCTGCCCGACCTGCTGAACGCCGCCCGCGACTACGGACGCCCGGTCGTCCTGGTCTCCGACCACGGCCACGTCCTCGACCGCACCCCCCGCGACAGCCGGCCCACCGAGACGAACCGATCCGAAGAGACAGACCGTGCGGAGGGCGCACGCTGGCGCACCGGACCCGCAGGAGACGGAGAGATCGAGCTGGCCGGGCCCCGGGTGCGCACCGCCGGAGGACGGATCACCGCCGCCTGGCGGGAAGACCTGCGCCACAGCGCACGGCAGGCCGGCTACCACGGCGGCGCCTCACTCGCCGAGGTCACCGTCCCCGTCATCACCCTGGTGCCGTCCGCGGGCCTGATCCCCGCCGGATGGACCCTGCTGCCTCCCGAACGCACCGCTCCCGACTGGTGGAACGGAGACGAGGCCACTCCACTCCCACCCCAGCCGCACGTCCCCGTGCCCGAGCCGCGGGAGACGGAGCCGGACCGACGAGCCCTGGAGACCACCCGGCCGCGGCCGGTGGCCGCGCCGCGCACCCCCACCACCGGCGAGCGGACCGTGCAGACGCCCCAGTACCGGGCCCAGCGGGAGTTCGTCCGGCTGGCACCCGGCGACAAGGCCGTCGCCGCCGTGCTCGACGCCCTGCTCGAAGCGGGCGGAAAGCTGTCGCCCGGCGCCGTCGCCGCCGCGGCCCAAGGCGCGACGGGCAAGTCGCAGCGCAACCCAGAGCGTTTCGTCACCGTCCTCGAACGCCTCCTCAACATCGACGGCTATCCGGTGCTCCAACTCGTCGAGTCCGGGCGTACCGTCCAGCTCGACAAGGCGCTACTCCACCAGCAGTTCCCTGGAGACCAGACATGAACGGCCCGGTCCCGGAGGTCAGCGCGGCCCGCCGGCGCGACGTCATCGACGCGCTGCGGCGCGGGACCGTGCCACAAGCCGGCCTCGGCCTGTTCGCCGTCGGCCTGGACCGCTTCGAAGCAGCCCTGGACGACGACCTGGCCACCGCCGTCCGCGGCGGCTCGGCCTTCCACGCGCTGCGCGGCGAGTACGGCTCCGGCAAGACCTTCTTCGCCCGCTGGCTCGCCGAGCGCGCCAAACGACGGGGCCTCGCCGTCAGCGAAGTGCAGATCTCCGAGACCGAGACACCGCTGCACCGGCTGGAGACCGTCTACCGCAGGCTCGTGGAACGCCTCACCACCGCCACCCACCGGCCCTCCGCCCTCCGCGCGGTCGTCGACTCCTGGTTCTACGCCCTGGAGGAAGAAATCCTCGACGGCGGCGAGGTCGCCGACGACGACGAAACGGCCCTGGCCGAGGCGGTGGACGCGCTGCTGGAACGCCGCCTCGCCGACGTCGCCCGCACCACCCCGGCGTTCTCCGCCGCGCTGCGCGGCTACCGGCAGGCCGTGGCCGCCGGTGACGGGTCCCGTGCCGAAGCACTCATCGCCTGGCTCGGCGGCCAGAAATCCGTGGCCGCCTCCGCCAAACGCGCCGCCGGAGTCCGGGGCGACCTCGACCACTTCGGAGCCCTCGGCTTCCTCCAAGGGCTGCTGACCGTCCTGCGGGACTGCGGGCACCCCGGACTGCTGCTCGTCCTCGACGAGGTGGAAACACTCCAGCGGGTGCGCGGAGACGTACGGGAGAAATCGCTCAACGCGCTGCGCCAGCTCCTCGACGAGATCGACGCCGGCCGCTTCCCCGGCCTCTTCCTCGTCATCACCGGGACCCCCGCGTTCTACGACGGACAGCAGGGCGTCCAGCGGCTCGCTCCGCTTGCTCAGCGCCTGGCCACCGACTTCACCACCGAGCCCCGCTTCGACTCCCCCCGCGCCGTGCAACTGCGGCTGCCCGGCTTCGACCTGGAGTCGCTCGGCGAACTGGGGCGCCGAGTACGCGACATCTACGCCGGGACCGCACGCCATCCCGAACGGCTCGCCGCCCGGGTCGACGACGCCTACCTCGGCGAACTGGCACGCGCGGTCACCGGCTCCCTGGGCGGCAGGGTCGGCATCGCTCCGCGTCTCTACCTGCGCAAGCTCGTCGCCGACGTACTGGACCGGGTCGACGAGTTCCCGGACTTCGACCCCCGCCTGCACTACGCCCTCACCCTGGGCGGGACCGAGCTCAACGAGATCGAACGCAGCGCGGCGGCCGGTGCCGGAGACATCGAACTGGAACTGCCGTGAACGGACCGGCCGACGCCTTCGACCTCCTCGACCCTGTCCTCGGCCACCACATCGTCAATGCCCTCGGCTGGCGCTCCCTGCGCCCCTTGCAGGAACAGGCGATTGAACCGCTGACCGGCGGCGAGGACGCCGTGCTGCTCGCGCCCACCGCCGGCGGAAAGACCGAAGCGGCTGCCTTCCCGCTGCTGACCCGCATGAACCGGCACGGCTGGAAAGGCACCAGCGTGCTGTACGTGTGTCCGCTCAAGGCCCTGCTCAACAACCTGCACCCCAGGCTCCGGACGTACGCGGACTGGCTCGGCCGCACCGCCGAACTCTGGCACGGCGACATCACCACGGCCCGGCGCCGGCGCATCCTCGCCGGGCGCCCCGACATCCTCCTCACCACGCCCGAATCACTGGAGTCCATGCTCGTCAGTGCGCACGTCGACCACCGGGCCTTCTTCTCGGGGCTGCACGCCGTCGTGGTCGATGAGGTGCACGCCTTCGCGGGGGACGACCGGGGCTGGCACCTGCTGGCCGTACTGGAACGCCTCAGTCGCGTCACCGGCCGCCCGCTCCAGCGGATCGGGCTGTCGGCCACCATCGGGAACCCCGACGCCCTGCTGTCCTGGCTCCAGGGCTCCGGACACGGCCGCCGTCCAGCCCGGGTCGTCGCGCCCCACCGAACGGAGAACACCGGGACCGGCCGCGGTCAGGAGCTGGCGACTCCGCCCTCCCGGCCTCCGGGGCACATCGAACTCGACTACGTGGGGTCCGTCGCGAACGCCGCGACCGTCATCGCCGCCCTGCACCGGGGCGAGAAGCGTCTGGTGTTCTGCGAAAGCCGGCGGACAGTCGAGGAACTGGGCGAACAACTGCGCCTCAAGGGCGTCACGGTGTTCCTGTCCCACGCCTCGCTGTCCGTGGACGAGCGGCGACGGGCCGAAGCAGCCTTCGCCGAAGCCCGCGACTGCGTCATCGTCTCCACCAGCACCCTTGAACTCGGCATCGACGTGGGCGACCTGGACCGCGTCATCCAACTCGACGCCCCGTCCACCGTCGCCGCGTTCCTGCAACGCCTCGGCCGCACCGGCCGCCGGCCGGGGACCACCCGCAACTGCCTCTTCCTCGCGCTCGACGGCGAGGAACTGCTGTCCGCAGCCGCACTGCTGCTGCAGTGGTCCCGCGGCTGGGTCGAGCCCGTCATCGCACCTCCCGACCCCCGGCACCTGGTCGCTCAGCAGGTCCTGGCCCTGTGCCTGCAGGAACACCGGGTCGGGGAGAACCTGTGGCAGGAATGGTGGGGCGGCATCGGCCCCTTCGGACCGGGCGCGGCACCCGTCGTGCGGCACTTGGTGGACGAAGGCTACCTGGACCGGGACGGCGGGCTGCTGTTCATCGGACCGGAGGCAGAGCGCCGCTACGGGCACCGTCACTTCATGAGCCTGACGGCGATGTTCACCGCCCCGCCCGAGTTCACCGTGTACAACGGTCGTTCCGAGATCGGCCGCACGGACCCGGACCTGCTCACTGAAGAGATCCAGGGCCCGCGCAAGCTGCTGCTCGCGGGCCGCAGCTGGCTGGTGACGTACATCGACTGGCACCGCAAGCGTTGCTTCGTGGAGCCTGCGGACGAGGGAGGCCGAGCCCGGTGGAGCGGCTTCGGCGCCGAGCGTGTCCGCTCCTACGCCCTCGCCCGCGCGGCCCGCGATGTGCTCCTCGGCGAGGATCCGCCGGTGAGCCTGACCAAGCGGGCTGCGGCGAAGCTCACCGAGACCCGCGACAGGTACCTGCACGCCGTCCACCCGGGCGGGACCGTGGTCACCAGGTTCTCCGACGGAGACATCCGCTGGTGGACCTGGGCGGGGCACCGTGCCAACGCCACCCTTGCCGCATCACTCTCGTCCGTGGTGACTCCGTACCGGCGCGCCGACGGCAGGTGGATCCGGCTCCGCGACGGCCTCACCAAGGAACGCTGGCGAGAGGCCCTCGCCGACGCCGGGACGGGACTGTGCCTCCCCGAGGTCGACGACCGGGCGGTGAAGGGGCTCAAATTCGGCGATGCCCTGCCGCCCAGGCTGGCGCAGGCCACTCTTGCCGCGCGCGCCTCGGACGAGGAGGGCGCGAGCAGAGTCCTCGCGGACCCGGTGCGCTTCGTCACGCTCACTGATCAGTGACACGGGGTTGGCTGGGTGAACCCGTGTCGAGCTTCGCTGCGAGTCCCATATATCTAACCCCCTTATGGACGAGAACTCCCTCTGCGATGCCTCTAAGGGGCGTCGACAGGTCGCTATGGCGCACGTGGAGCGGAAAGTGTCACTTCAGTGGCTCTGGATGGGCGCCGAAACGGCGCCGACGTGAGCAACCAACTAGGTTGCGCATCATAAATGCGCAGTGGATTGTTCACTGCGGCCGTCTCTATCGTCGTCACCGACAAGCGGCAGCCCGGCGGGCGAACAGGGAGCTGGAACATGGCCACTGGCGGCATCCATGAAGACGGTCTGATCATGCGGTCACGCATCGGAGTGCTCGCCGGGGTCGCGAGACCGACGGTCACCTCCTGGGCGCGCTGCCCGGAGTTCCCCAGCCCGGTGCGGGCGGGAGAAGTGGAACTCTTCCATCAGGCGGAGGTCCTGGCATGGCTGGACAACCGCATCATTCCTCGAAGGTCACTGCAGACGTCGGAGCGGGACGGTACGACGTACGGTGACCGTGCCCGACGAGTCATCAGCAGGCAGCAGGCGTCCGCCGACCCGATTCCGACGGTGCCGTCGCCACCCACGCGCTCCGACAGCGCCGACCGACAGCGCGTCCGCGAGCTCATGGGCGACATGGCGGACCGCATCCGAGGAGCCGCCTCCGAGGTCGACTACATGAACCTGCTGCTCTGCCTGCACTTCCTCCGGGTCGCGGGAGGTCCGCAGTGGGACGCCGTCACGCGCGTCGTCGACGCAGGACACGGCTTGCACGGAACCGGCGTGTTGCTGGACGCAATCGGCAGGGCTACGGACGAGCGGCTGAGACGTCTCGGAACGGTCTCCGGCATGCGGGATGCGCTGCTGCGTCTGGAGCCGCGCACGTACGGCGATCTCAGGAGCGTGGTGCGGCAGGTGGGACAGCTGGGGAGGGGGGCCTTCCGGTACATCCTCGACGAGTACGAGACACGTGCCAGGCTGCGCAGCGCAGAGTTCTTCACCCCTCGCGCGGTGGCGCGCATCATGGCGGAGGCCGCGAGTGACGGCAGCGGGAGGCCGCCCGAGACGATCCATGACCCGTACGCCCGTGGCGGCGAGCTTCTTGCCGGAGCAGTTGCCGCCTGCGCGGCAAGGGGCGGTACCCCGGCCGGGCTGTATGTGCACGGATTCAGCCACGGGCGCGACACCGTGCAGCTGGCGAGCATGAACCTGGCCCTGCACGGAGTGCGCCCGAGGGTGCGGCTGACCAGTGGCGCCCCCTGGGCGCCCAAGGCTGACGCCGGCGCTGTCGCGCACTGCGACCTGGTGCTGACCAACCCGCCCTTCAACATGAGTGACTCCGCGGGAGAGGCACGGACACACGGCACCTGGCCGTACGGTCCTCCGCCGGTCGGCAACGACAACTTCGCCTACCTGCAGCATGCCGTCGGGCTGCTCGGCGAGGGAGGTTCTGCCGCCGTGGTGATGCCCAACAAGGCAGGAAACTCCGCCAACCGTGCCGAGGTGGAGATCCGCCGTAACCTGCTGGAGCGCGGCGTGGTGAAGTGCGTGATCGCACTGCCGGACCGGCTGTTCTCCAGCACCCCGGTGCCGGTGTCGGTATGGATCCTCGTGCACCCCGCGCAGCCGTGTGACGAGGTCCTGTTTCTTGACGCGCGCAAGCTGGGCGCCCGGCGCAGGGGCAAGCGTGTACTGGGGGAAGAGGACGTCCAAGCCGTGCTCACGGCATACCGTTTCGCTGTTCCGTGCGTGGGCGCCCACACAGGGCGGGAATGGGACGGAGGCGTGGTATCGGCACTCCTGCCCCGTAACGACCTGCGGACGATGGACTGCTCGCTGAGTCCCACGGACCGCGTCGAAGCCGCGAGGACCCCTCAGGAGGATGCTGACTCGGCGCTCGCGCGCACCGTCCACGAGGCGGACGTCCGCCTACGGGAAACGCACACCACAGACGCCGCCGACACCCTCAGAAATCTCGACTTCCAGCCACCGCATCCCACCAGGCCCGTGGCGCTGTCCGAGCTCTGCGACATCAAGGCCGGCCCTTCCTACAGCGCGCTGCGAGCGGAGCAGCGCACGCCGTACGGAGATGTGCCGCTGGTGTTCCCCAAGGACCTGAGCGAGGGGCGGATCGCAGGCCCCGGTGAACGGCGCGTAACAGCAGAGCTCGCGAGCAGGCTGCGGTCGTTCCGACTGGAGCCGGGGGACATCGTGTGCGTCCGCTCAGGGGCCGTCGGGCCGCCCGCCCTGGTGCGGGAACGAGAGGCCGGCTGGCTGATGAGCACCAACGTGCTCCGGCTGCGGTTGCGCGACGGAGCCCCTGCGGACCCCGAGTACCTGCTGGCCTGCCTCAGCCGCCCCGAGGCCGTCGGCTGGGTACGCGACCGGGCGGCCTCCACCGGGGCACCGTCGATCAGCGCCAAGGCACTGGGGTACCAACAGGTCGCGCTCCCGCCGTACGACGAGCAACGCCGCCTCGCTCGGATGCTGGCAGCGCTCGAGGAGCAGGCCCTTGCCCATTCCCGAGCCGCAGCCGCACTGCTGGATCTCCGAGCGGCTCTGACCGAACGCATGGTCAGCGGATGCTGACGCCCGTGGCGGTTTCCTCGCCCCCGTGCTGCCACCACTTCGCTCACCAGATCCCCGGAAGGAAGCAGCTGTGACTACTCCGCCCACGCCCGACCAGGTCCCGGGGCGCACTGTTCCTGTATGGCTGCCATGGCTGCTGGCGATGGTCTTCTTCTCGCTCGCCGTGGCCTTGGCCGTCGGCATCCTGACGTCACTCAGCGGAGCAGGTGGGCCCGAGGCCGTTCTGGCCGGCGGTGCTGCGTTCGGCGGGGCGATGGGCCTCTGCCTGGCCGGCGTCGTTGCAGTGAGGGAATTGCGGCAGTTCGAATAGCGCAGGGCCGGGCACAGCCGATGCTCGCACCGGCCACTGGTACTGCTGGGGCCGGTAAGCGCTGTCCTGCGGAGTTGCCCACGTCACTCAGGGGCTGAACTGCACGCTGCGGGCCGGCGAGGCCGTCCTCGCCTGCTACGGGGCCGCCGGCCGCGACCCGGTCGTGCACGGGCCGGACGCCGACCGGTTCGACGCCGGCCGGGACAACAAGACGCACCTCTCCTTCGGCCACGGTGTGCGCCACTGCCTCGGCGCCCCACTGGCCAGGCTCGAGGCGGCGGTGGCACTCCCCGCAGTGTTCGAGCGCCACCCTGGCCTGACCCTGGCGGCCGACCCCGGTGACCTGCGGCCGCTGGAGTCCTTCGTCTCGAACGGGTACCGGGCCGTCCCGGTCCGGCTCACGTCCTGATCCGTCCCACGGCGGTGCCGGTCGTGGAAGCGGTCCCGCCG
>NZ_WHPN01000420.1:34721-115352 GCF_009735685.1 Streptomyces lycii
GGCGGGACCGCGACCGAGAGGGGCCGCCGGGGCCGCTGCGTGTCCGGGGCGGTCAGGGGCCGGGCAGATCAGCCGCGGGACGGATTGCCCGCGGACCGTCGGCCCCCGGCCCGGCACCTGGGGCGCCCGGGCCCCATGCGTATCCGGCGGTCAAGGGCCGGGCGGGTCGCCCGCGGAACCGTCGGCCCCGGCCGGGTCGGGCTGCCGGCCGCCGGGGCCACCTCGCTGCCGGGCCGCCGGAGGCCTCCCGCTGCCCGGGGCGGCCCCGGTGATCAGGCCGTGGGACCCGTGCTCTGGTTTCCGCCCTCCTGCTGGGCGGCCTGCTGCTCCGCCACCGACTCGTGCACGTCCTTCATGTCGAGGCCGCGGGCCTGGCCGATGACGTCCTCCAGCGCGGCCTCCGGGAGCGCGCCGGGCTGGGCGAAGACCGCCACGTTCTCCCGAACGATCATGAGAGTGGGGATCGAACGGATGTCGAACGCCGCCGCCAGCTCGGGCTGTGCCTCCGTGTCGACCTTGGCGAACACCAGGTCGGAGTGGCGCTCGGCGGCCTGCTCGTACACCGGTGCGAACTGGCGGCAGGGGCCGCACCAGGAGGCCCAGAAATCGATCAGGACGAAGTCGTTGTCGGAGACGACCTCGTCGAAGTTCTCCTTGGTCAGCTCGACCGTGCTCATGTGTCCTACCTGCTTCCGAAGACGTCTGGGGCCGGTGTCCGCTTGCGGAAACCAGCAGGGAGCCTGTCCGTATTCCGATGTTTCATGTGGCCGACTTGGTGCCACGTTGGAAGGATTGCCGATGACGGTGGTACCCGACGCGGGAGAGGCCAAGCAGCGATGAGCGAGACGCCGTACGACGTGGTGGTGATCGGTGCCGGGCCGGTGGGTGAGAACGTCGCGGACCGGGCCCGGGCGGCCGGGCTGTCCGTGGCGGTGGTCGAGAGCGAGCTGGTCGGCGGCGAGTGCTCCTACTGGGCCTGCATGCCCAGCAAGGCCCTGCTGCGGCCGGTGTCCGCGCTCGCCGCCGCGCGGGCCGTCGCCGGGTCCCGGGAGGCGGTGACCGGCCCGCTCGACGCCGAGCACGTGCTGCACCGGCGGGACTCCTTCACCTCGCACTGGAAGGACGACGGGCAGGTCGAGTGGGTGGAGTCCATCGGCGCCGACCTGGTGCGCGGCCGGGGACGGCTCGACGGGCCGCGGCGGGTGGCCGTGGACACCCCGGGCGGGGAGACGCTCGTGCTCACCGCGCGGCACGCGGTGGTGGTCGCGACCGGCAGCCGGGCCAAGCTGCCCGGGCTGCCGGGTCTGGACCGGGCGCGGCCGTGGACCAGTCGGGAGGCCACCTCGGCGCAGGCGGTCCCGGAACGGCTCGCGGTGGTCGGCGGCGGTGTGGTCGCCGTCGAGATGGCCTGCGCCTGGCAGGCGCTCGGCTCGGCCGTGACGATGCTCGTACGCGGCGAGGGCCTCCTGGAGCGGATGGAGCCCTTCGTGGGCGAGCTGGTCGCCGAGGGGCTGGCGGACGCCGGGGTGGAGATCCGCACCGGGGTGTCGGTGACCGGCGTGCGGCGCCCGGCGCCCGACAGCACCGTCACGCTGGAGCTGGCCGGGGTCGGGGAGAGCGAGGCCGACGAGGTGCTGTTCGCCACCGGCCGGGCACCGCGCACCGACGATCTGGGGCTGGAGACGGTGGGCCTCACGCCCGGGTCCTGGCTGACCACCGACGACTCCTGCCGGGTGACGGACGTCGCGGACGGCTGGCTCTACGCGTGCGGGGACGCCAACGGGCGGGCGCTGCTGACCCACCAGGGCAAGTACCAGGCCAGGATCGCCGGAGCAGCGATCGCCGCCCGCGCGCAGGGCCGGCCGGTCCCGGAGGACGACCGCTGGGGCGCGTACGCGGCGACCGCGGACACCGCCGCCGTCACGCAGGTCGTGTTCAGCGAGCCGGAGGCCGCGTCGGCGGGGCTGACGCTGGCGGAGGCCGAGCACCGCGGGTACCGGGCGCGTGCCGTCGACACGGACCTCGGGTCGGTCGCCGGCGCGGCGCTGGTGGCGGACGGCTACCGGGGGCGCGCCCGGATGGTCGTCGACCTGGACCGGGAGGTGCTGCTCGGGGTGACCTTCGTCGGGCACGGGGTGGGGGAGCTGCTGCACGCGGCGACGATCGCGGTGGCCGGGGAGGTGCCGGTGGGACGGCTGTGGCACGCGGTCCCGGCGTACCCGACGATGAGCGAGGTCTGGCTGCGGCTGCTGGAGGCGTACCGGGACGGGGGCTGACCCCGGGACCCGGCCGGGGCCCGGGCCACGCGGCCGTGGACACCCGGGCCGCCGCCACGGGGCCGTGGACGCGCCGGTCGCGGCTACGAGGCCGTGGACACCCCGGACTGCTGGGCCGGCGGCGTGCCGGGCACCGGCTCCGTCGTGGACGCGGGCCCGGTCGCGGACCCGGAAGTCGCGGGCGCGGAAGTCGCGGGCGCGGAAGTCGCGGGCGCGGGGCTCGCGGGCGCGGCGGGCTCCGCCGCCCGCGTGAGCGGCTTCGCGTAGCAGCGGCTGTCCGCCTCGAAGCGGTAGAGGCCGAACTTCTCCGTCGGCTCGTAGCCCGAGGACGTGTAGAGCGCGATCGCCTCCGGCTGCCTGGTGCCGGTCTCCAGGACCACGCGCCTGCGGCCCGCGGCGCGGGCGCTGTCCTCCAGGGCGGCCAGGACCCGCCGGGCGAGGCCCCGGCCGCGCGCCTCCGGGACGACGTACATCCGCTTCAGCTCCGCGTCGCCGTCGCGGTTGCCCTCGCCGTTGCGCTCCTGCGCGCGCCAGCCGCCGGTGGCGACCGGCGTGCCGTCCTCGTCGTACACGAGCAGGTAGATCCCGTGCGGCGGGTCGAACTGGGCCGGGTCCATCTCGGTCATGTCCGGCTCGCCGTAGCGCTCGGCGTACTCCAGCTGGACGCGGTCGTTCAGCTTGCGGGCGTCGGGATGGTCGTAGCGCACGGTGCGGATCTGCATGGGCGTAATCGTACGGTTGTCCGCTCCTGGGCGCGGAGCCGTGTCCGGATGCCGGTATCGTGCCGGGATGCTCACCGTGACTTCCGTGAACGTGAACGGCCTGCGCGCCGCCGCCAAGAAGGGCTTCGTGGAGTGGCTGGCGGACACCGCCGCCGATGTGATCTGCCTCCAGGAGGTACGGGCCGAGCCCGGCCAGCTGCCGGAGGGGATCCGGGCGCCGGAGGGCTGGCACGCGGTGCACGCCCCGGCGGCGGCCAAGGGCCGGGCGGGCGTCTCGCTGTACTCCCGGCGGTCGCCCGACGCGGTACGGACCGGCTTCGGCTCGACCGCGTTCGACACCTCCGGCCGCTACATCGAGATCGACCTGCCGGGCGTCACGGTCGGCAGCCTCTATCTGCCGTCCGGCGAGGTGGGCACCGAGCGGCAGGAGGAGAAGGAACGCTTCATGGCGGAGTTCCTGCCGTATCTCGGGGAGCTGCGGGAGCGGGCCGCCGCGGACGGCCGCGAGGTGCTGGTCTGCGGTGACTGGAACATCGCCCACCAGGAGGCCGACCTGAAGAACTGGAAGGCCAACCGGAAGAACGCCGGGTTCCTGCCGGAGGAGCGCGAGTGGCTCTCCCGGGTGTTCGGGGAGGCGGGGTACGCGGACGTGGTGCGGCAACTGCACCCGGACGTGGCCGGGCCGTACTCGTGGTGGTCGTACCGCGGAAGGGCGTTCGACAACGACAGCGGGTGGCGGATCGACTACCACGTGGCGACGCGGGGGCTGGCGGCGCGTGCGGTCAAGGCGGTCGTCGAGCGCGCGCCCAGCCACGACCTGCGGTGGTCGGACCACGCCCCGGTGACGGTGGAGTACGCCACCGGCCCGTGAGCCGTCGCCGCGCGACCGTGCGCGCCTCCGCACGCCCGTAAATCCGTGAGCCGCCCGGCGTTTTCCCGGACGTAACCCTTCCGTTGTGCCTAGCCTGGGCGGATCCCCCTACGGTCGCGCGGAAGAGGTCGTCACGATGCCCCGGAAGAACCTCACTGCCAACAGGGCGGCGCTCGCCCACCGGGCCCGGTACGCCCTGCGTCATCCCGGCCGGGTGCCCCGGTTCCTGCTGCGGGCCGGCCGGGACGCCTGGCTGCGTTTCCGGTCTCCCGACCATGTCGCGTACTACCGCGCGGTGATGAAGTCCGACACCGCCGGGAGCCCGGAGGCGGCGGTCGGCAGCAGGAGCCATGACCGCTGGCTGGCGCTGGGCGCCATGCAGTTCGACTACCTGGCTTCGCACGGGCTGCGGCCCGAGCACCGGATGCTGGAGATCGGCTGCGGCAACCTGCGGGCGGGCTGGCGCTTCATCCAGCACCTCGACACCGGCCACTACTACGGCATCGACATCTCCCCGGACATCCTCTTCGCGGCACAGGACACCCTCGTCCGGCAGGGGTTGCAGGACAAGCGGCCGACGCTGACGCCGGTGCGCGACCTGACCTTCGCCTTCCTCCCGGACGGGTACTTCGACGTGGTGCACGCGCACAGCGTCTTCTCGCACTCCCCGCTGTCCGTGATCGACGAGTGCTTCGCCCATGTCGGCCGGGTGCTGTCGCCGGACGGCTGGTTCGACTTCACCTTCGGCCGTACGGAGGGCGAGGAACACCACGTGCTCCGCGAGGACTTCTACTACCGGACGGAGACCCTGGTCGCCCTCGCGGAGAAGCACGGGCTGTCGGCGCGCTTCATGGACGACTGGGAGAAGCTGCCGCACGGACAGTCGAAGATCCGGGTGACGCACGGGCCGGGACGGGCCGAGCGGCCGGGAACCGGCGCGCGGCCTGAGGCGGCGGGTACGGAGCCGGAGGCGGACGCGGGGCCGGAGGCGGGCGCGAAGCCGAAAGCCGTGAAAGCCGTGAAAGCCGCGAAAACTGCCAAGGCGACGAAGAGCGCGAAGGCTGCGAAGGCCGCGAAGGCCCCGGAGAGTTCGAAGACCGCGAAGGCCCGGGTGGCGGACTGAGGCCGGGAGGCGGCCCCGCTGCCGGAAGCTCCCGGCCGGTCCGGAGGGCTCCCGGCCGGTCCGGAGTCCTCCCGGTCAGTCCGGCGGCGGCCCCGGGTCCGGCAGCGAATCCGGGTCCTGCGGCGGCTCCGTGCCCGGCGGCCCTGAATCCGGCGGCGGCCCCGGGTCCGGGTTGCCGGCCGGGTGGCCCGGGTCCGGCCTGCGTTCCCTGCGCCAGTCCTCGATCTCGGCGCGGATGCGGCGTTCCATCGCCATCGACAGCTCCGCCTCCATGACGGTCTCGGCGACCGGTCGCAGCCGTTCGACGGTCCGGGTGATCCGGGCGAGTTCGCCGGGGCTCAGCGGTTCGGAGGGCTCGGAGGGCTCGGAGGGGTCGAGCACGCGGGACACGACGTGGGTGCGGAAGAGGCCGGTGAAGAGTTCGGCCAGGGCCTCCGCGTGGCCGCGGACCTCACGGGCGGCGGCGAGTACGGCGGCCAGCGGAACGCCCTCGTCGACCAGCGCGCCGGACGCCTCCAGCAGTCGCCGGCTGACGTGCACCACCTCGTCGCCGTCCAGCGCGACATAGCCGAGGTCGAGCGTGGCCTGGAGGTTCTCGGTGGTGACCTCGCCCTCGAAGTGGTCCGCCAGTTCCTCCGGGGTCAGCCGTACCGGGGTCTCCTCCGACCAGGGGACGATGGCGGACTCCAGGCCGAGCAGTTCCCCGACGTCCCGGCCGCTCTCGAAGGCGGTGAGGAGGTCGGCGATGCCGCCGAGGGTGTGCCCGCGTTCCAGCAGCGCGGCGATGGTGCGCAGCCGCGCCAGGTGGTGCTCGTCGTACCACGCGATGCGGCCCTCGCGGCGCGGTGGCGGCAGCAGCTTGCGCTCGCGGTAGAAGCGCAGGGTGCGCACGCTGATGCCGGCCTTGCCGGCCAGTTCCTCCACCCGGTATTCGCGCGCGCCGCCCTGGCCGGCGACGGCCCCGTCCCGGTCCGTCTCGTCGTTCCCCACACCGGAACCCTATGACCATCGCCCGCGGACGCCGTGGGTGCAACCGGCGGTAACTTCTTTTGGCCCACCCCCTACCCACCGGTACGCGACTGCTCTACTCTCCCAATCGTGCCAGTGATTGCTGGCATGGTCGCCGGTCCGGCAAGCCGGGCCGAAAAGTCGGCGGCCGAGGGCAACAGCAGTGCGGGAGGCGGGCATGGCGGAGCGGAAACGCGAGCACGTGCGGGTGGCGGTGATCGGATCCGGGTTCGGCGGACTGGGGGCCGCGGTCCGGCTGCGCCGCGCGGGGATCACCGACTTCACCGTGCTGGAACGGGCCGGCTCCGTCGGCGGCACCTGGCGCGACAACAGCTACCCCGGCTGCGCCTGTGACGTGCCGTCGCACCTCTACTCGTTCTCCTTCGCGCCCAACGCCGAATGGCCCCGGAACTTCTCCGGCCAGCCGCACATCCGCGCGTATCTGGAGCGGGTCACCGACACCTTCGGGCTGCGGCCGCACATCCGGTTCAACAGCGAGGTGCTCAGCGCCCGCTGGAACACCGAGGAGCTGCACTGGGAGATCGAGACCAGCGGCGGACCGCTCAGCGCCGACCTGGTCATCTCCGCGACCGGCCCGCTCTCGGACCCCAAGATCCCGGACATCCCCGGCCTCGGCACGTTCCCCGGCAAGGTCTTCCACTCGGCCCGCTGGGATCACGACTACGACCTCCGGGGCAAGCGCGTCGCCATGATCGGCACCGGCGCCTCCGCGATCCAGATCGTCCCCGCGATCCAGCCCGACGTGTCCCGGCTGACCCTGTTCCAGCGCACCCCGCCGTGGGTCATGCCCCGCATGGACCGGAAGATCAGCGGAGTCGAGCGCTGGCTGCACAGCAAGGTGCCGGCCACCCGCGCCCTGCGCCGCGGGCTGCTCTGGACGGTCCGCGAACTCCAGGTGCAGGCGTTCACCAAGCACCCGCAGGAACTCGGGCTGGTCGAGAAGCTGGCCAAGTCGCACATGCACCGCGCCGTCAAGGACAAGGCGCTGCGGGCCAAGCTCACCCCGGACTACCGGATCGGCTGCAAACGGATCCTGCTGTCCAACAGCTACTACCCCGCGCTGGCGCGGCCGAATGTCGACGTCGTCGCCTCCGGCCTGAAGGAGGTCCGCGGCTCCACCCTGGTCGCCTCGGACGGCACCGAGACCGAGGCCGACGCGATCGTCTTCGGCACCGGCTTCCACGTCACCGACATGCCGATCGCCGAGCGCGTCACAGGCGCGGCCGGCCACACCCTCGCCGAGGCGTGGAAGGACGGCATGGCCTCGCTGCGCGGCGCCAGCGCGGCCGGGTTCCCCAACTTCCTGACGATCATCGGGCCCAACACCGGCCTCGGCAACAGCTCGATGATCCTCATCATCGAGGCCCAGCTGAACTACGCGATCGACCATCTGCGGCAGATGGACACCCTGGGCGGCAAGGTCGCCCTGGACGCCCGGCCCGAGGCCGTCGACGCCTGGACCGGCAAGGTGCAGGAGCGGATGAAGCGCACCGTGTGGAACACCGGCGGCTGCGACAGCTGGTACCTCGACGACAGCGGCCGCAACACCACGGTCTGGCCCGGCACCACCGCCGAGTTCCGCAGGGCCACCCGGCGGGTCGACCTCGCCGAGTACGACGTGCTGCGCGCCCCCGCCCGCAGCGAACCGGAGCCCGCGGCCGCGGCCGTCTCCGGAACGGACAACCCCGGCAGCTCCGAGGAGGCAGTGGCATGACCCGTCCCGCCCGGCCGACCGATTCGCCCTACGCGCCCGCCGTCGCGGACCGCGAACTCACCGCGGTATCCGCCGACGGTTCCCGGCTGCACGTCGAACTGCACGGCCCCGAGGGGGCCCCCGCCGTCGTCCTCGTGCACGGCTGGACCTGCTCGACGCTCTTCTGGGCGCCGGTGATCCGTGAACTCCTGCCGGACCACCGGGTGGTCGTGTACGACCAGCGGGGCCACGGCCGCAGTCCGGCCCCGGGCCCCTCCGGCTACAGCACCACCGCGCTCGCCGACGACCTGGAGGCGGTGCTCGCGGCCACGCTTTCGCCGGGCGAGCGCGCGGTCGTCGCCGGACACTCGATGGGCGGCATGACCCTGATGGCGGCCGCCGGACGCCCGTTCCTGGCCGAGCGCGCCGCGGCCGTCCTGCTCGCCAACACCGGCAGCGCCCGGCTGGTGCCGGAGGCCGCCGTGGTGCCGCTGCGCCCCGGCCGGCTGCGGACCGCGCTGCAGGGCGCGCTGCTCGGCTCCACCCTGCCGCTCGGGCCGGTCACCGCGCTCTCCCGGGCCCTGCTCAAGTACGGGACGATGGGCCCGCGGGCGTCCCGGGAGCAGTCCGACGCGGTCGCCCGGGTCGTGCACGCCTGCCCGCGCAAGGTCCGCGGCCTCTGGGCGAAGAAGGTGCTCGCCGTGCTCGACGTCCACGCGAACCTCGCGCGGCTGACCGTGCCCGCGGCCGTCCTCACCGGCAGCGCCGACCGGCTCACCCCGCCGGTCCTCTCGCAGCGGATCGTGGAGGCCCTGCCCGTCCCGGCCGGTCTCACCTCGTTGCCCGGCCTCGGCCACATGACGCCGGTCGAGGCACCCGACAAGGTCGCCGGGGTGATCCGCGGCCTGGTCCGGGACCACCTCACCGGTACGGCCGCCGGCGAAGGAACACTGATCAAGGAGGAGTCGGCGTGAGCGGACGCAGGAACCTGGAGGGCCGGGTCGCGGTCGTCACCGGCGCGGCCCGGGGGGTGGGCGAGCTGCTCGCCCGCAAGCTGGCCGCCCGGGGCGCCAAGGTGGCGCTGCTCGGGCTGGAGCCGGACGAGCTGAAGCAGGCCTCGGAGCGGATACCGACCGAGTCCGGCCACTGGCACGTGGACGTCACCGACTTCGAGGCGATGGACCGGGCCGCCCGCGAGGTCAAGGAGCGGTTCGGCAAGGTCGACATCGTCGTCGCGAACGCCGGTGTGGCGACGGGCGGGCCGTTCACGGAGTCCGACGCGGTCTCCTGGAACCGGGTCGTGCAGGTCAATCTGATGGGCAGCGCCACCACCGCCCGGGCCTTCCTGCCGCTGCTGGAGGAGAGCCGCGGCTATCTGCTCCAGGTCGCCTCGCTCGCGGCGATCACCCCGGCGCCGATGATGTCGGCGTACTGCGCGTCGAAGTCGGGTGTCGAGGCGTTCGCCCACTGCCTGCGGGCCGAAGTGGGCTACAAGGGCGTCAAGGTCGGCGTCGGCTACCTCAGCTGGACCGACACGGACATGGTGCGCGGCGCGGACCAGGACGACGTGATGCGCGAGCTGCGCGCGCGGCTGCCGTGGCCGGCGAACCGCACCTACCCGCTCGAACCGGCCGTCGACCGCATGGTCGCGGGCATCGAGCGGCGCTCGGCGCACGTCTACGGGCAGTGGTGGCTGCGCGGCATGCAGTCGGTCCGCGGCGTGCTGCCGGCGGTCATCGGCACCGTCGGGCAGCGCGAGATGCGCCGTGCCGCACCGAAGATCGCGGCGCAGGGCGTGAGCCGGGGCCTGGTCGGCGCCGGTGGCGCCGCGGACCAGAAGTCCCGCGAGGAGCGCGGCGTCTGACGTTTCCCACAGTTCCGGGCGGGGTCGGGATCCGGCCGCCCGGGCACGCGCGAGGGCCCCGGAACGGGACAGTTCCGGGGCCCTCGGTGTTGCGGGTGCAGCTCAGGCCTGGAGGCCGGCGCTCAGGCCGCCCACGCCGACGACGCCGGCGTTCACGCCCGCGCCGGAGGCGTCCACGGCGATGCCGCCGACGGCGGCGTCGACACCGCTCAGGTCGGCGGAGAGACCGGCCGAGACGACGGCGTTCGCGGACACGCCGGCGGCGATGCCACCGGAGACGCCGTCCAGGTCGGCCTCGGTCAGTTCGGCGGTCTCTACGGAGAAGTCGTTGCGCATGGGGAGATCCATTCGTTCTGGGGACGTACACCTGTGTGCGTTACAGGTGCTGGCTGAAATGGAACACGACGGCGCAGCCGTCTCGCCACTCGCAGTAGTCGCCTTCGCAGGATCATCACATTATCGGGACGCTACCTGACGGTATGCAGCGGCTCATGCCGCCGGACCGGCCTCGGCGGGACCGTTTCCGGCCTTCCCGCCGCTCCGGGGCGGCAGTGGCGGACGGCGGCGGTCGGGGACGTCCGAGTAGTCCGGCGGGGTCGCCGCGGGCTGCTGCTCCAGCAGCTCCAGCGCCAGCCGCACCGCGTCGTCGAACTGCCGGCGCCGCCCCTCGGCCCAGTCCACCGGGGTGCGTTCCACCTCGAAGTCCGGTTCAACGCCGTGGTTCTCGACGCCCCAGCCGTACTCCTCGAACCAGGCGGCGTTCATCGGCACGGTGATGACCGTCCCGTCGCCGAGCCGGTGCCGGCCGGTCATCCCCACCACGCCTCCCCAGGTGCGCAGCCCCACGACCGGCCCCAGCCCGAGCAGTTTGAAGGCCGCGGTGATCATGTCGCCGTCGGAGGAGGTCATCTCGTCCGCCAGCGCGACGACCGGGCCGCGCGGCGCGGTCGAGGCGTACGAGACGGGCTCGGCGTTCCGGGTCAGGTCCCAGCCCAGGATGGTGCGGGTGAGCTTCTCCACGACCAGTTCGCTGATGTTGCCGCCCGCGTTGCCCCGTACGTCGACGACCAGCGCGGGCTTGGCCATCTCCATCCGCAGGTCCCGGTTGAACTGGGCCCAGCCGGAGCCGCCCATGTCCGGAATGTGCAGATAGCCGCAGCGGCCGCCGCTCAGCTCGTGCACGACCTCCCGGCGCTTGGCGACCCAGTCCTGGTAGCGCAGCGGCCGCTCGTCGACCAGCGGCACCACCGCCACCCGCCGCGACGGGCCCTCGCCGCCCTCGGCCGCGGGGGCGGCGCCCTCGGCGGACGGCGGGGTGAAGGTCAGCTCGACCGTGGTGCCGCCCGCGGCCGCCAGCAGCGGGAACGGCCCGGTCACCGGGTCCACGGCCCGCCCGTCGACATGGGTGAGCACCGAGCCGTCCGCGATGCCCGTCCCGGCGAGCGGCGACCGGGCCCGGGAGTCCGAGGACTCGCCCGGCAGGATGCGGCCGACGGCCCAGCCGCCGCTCCTGGTGCGGACGAAGTTGACGCCGAGCAGCCCGATCACCCGCTGGTAGTGCGGCGGCCCCTCGTTGCGGCGGGCGGCGGCCACGTACGCGTGCGAGGTGCCCAGCTCGCCCAGCACCTCCCGCAGCAGGTCGGCGAACTCGTCGGGGCTGGCGACCCGTTCGACCAGCGGCCGGTACTGCTCCAGCACCCCGTCCCAGTCGATGCCGCTCATGCCCGGGTCCCAGAAGTACGCCCGGACGATCCGGCCCGCCTCGTCGTACGCCTGCCGCCACTCGGCCTCCGGGTCCGCCTCGTGCATGATCCGCCGCAGGTCGAGCGGGACGGTGGTGTCCGCGTCCGGCAGGTCGTTCGACGGTACGGCGCGCAGGTCGCCCTCGTCGTTCAGGACCAGCCGGGTGCCGTCCCCGCTCACCGCGAACGAGTCCAGGTGCACCGCCAGCTCGGTGCGCTTGGCCTTGGCGATGTCGAAGTGCTCCAGCGTCGGCCGCCCGCTGGTGTCGGCGGGATTGGCGAAGGTCTCGCCGAGTGCCCCGGAGATCGGCCAGCGCAGCCACACCAGCCCGCCGCCCGCGACCGGGCGCAGCGAGGAGTACTTCGACGCGGCGACCGGGAAGGGCGTCACCCGGCTCTCCAGCCCCGCCGCCTCGACCAGCACCGAGCCGTCGCCGCCCAGCTCGTCCGGGTCCAGCCCGCCCGCCGCGGGCCGGCCCTCCGCCGACAGCGCGAACGGCGAGGGCGTCGTGGAGGACAGCGGCACCAGATACGGGCGGCAGCCGAGCGGGAACGACAGGTCGCCGGTGTGCACGTCGTACACCGGGTCGAAACCGCGCCAGGACAGGAAGGCCAGATAGCGGCCGTCGCGGGTGAAGACGGGCTGCTCGTCCTCGAAGCGGCCGTCCGTGACGTCCAGGACCAGCCGGTCGGTCAGCCGGGCCAGCTTGATCTGCCGCAGTGTGCGGCCGGTGCCCGGGTGGGACCAGGTGATCCAGTCGGAATCGGGGGAGAAGGCCAGGTCCCGTACCGGCCCGTTGTCCGAGCGGACCAGCTCCAGCACCTCGCCCGCGCCCTCCGGCAGCGCGTCCGCGATCAGCAGCCGGCCGTCGTGCGAGGCCACCGCGAGCAGTTCGCCGTCCGGGGAGGAGACCAGCTCGTGCACCCGCCCGAGCTTCCCGGCCGCGATGCGGCGCGGGTCGCGGCCGCCGCTGGCCCGGGGCAGATGGGCGATCTCGATCGCGTCCTCGCCCTCGGCGTCCGTGACGTACGCGACCTGGCCGGTCGGCCCGAGGATCTCCGGCAGCCGGATCCGTACGCCCGGGGTGTCGGTGATGGTGCGGGCCGGGCCGTCGCGGTGGGTGAGCCAGTAGAGGCTGCCGCGCACGCAGACGGCGCTCGCCCGGCCGGTGGTGTCCACCGACAGCCCGCCCACGTGCGCGGCGGCGGGCACCTGGTAGCGGCGCCGGCCGGCCCGGGTTCCGCCGAGCCGTACGTCCAGCCTGCGCGGTACGCCGGCCGGGCCGAGGTCGTCGACCAGCCAGATGTCGCCGGCGCACTGGTAGACGACGCGTTCGCCGTCGGTCGCCGCGTGCCGGGCGTAGAAGTCGGGGTGGTCGGTGTGCCGCCGCAGGTCGGAGCCGTCGGGCCGGCAGGAGTAGAGATTGCCGACGCCCTCGTGGTCGGAGAGGAACGCGATCCGGCCGCCGACGAACATCGGGCAGTCGAGATGGCCGTTCAGGTCCGGCAGCAGCCGCTCGCCGTGCAGATACATCCGCCCGGTGGCGCCGCCGCGGTAGCGCTTCCAGGCCGCGGGCTCGTGCGGCGGCTTGCCGGTGAGCAGCAGGGTCTTGTGCTCGCCGTCCGTGTCCGCGCAGGCGATGTTCGACACCGGCCCCCAGGGCAGCCGGCCGCCGGGGCCGCCGTCGAGGGGCACCTTGTAGGCCCAGGAGTAGTACGAGAACGGCTCGCCGTGCGAGGCCACGGCGAGGATGTGGCCGTCCGGGTTCCAGCCGCAGACCCTGGTGTCGGTGCTGCCCCAGTAGCTGAGCCGGCGGGCGGGGCCGCCCTCGGTGCGGACCAGGTGGATCTCCGGGTCCAGGCTGCGCCAGTTGGTGTAGGCGATGTGCCGGCCGTCGGGGGAGAAGCGGGGGTGACCGGTGCGGGTCCGGTCGACCGTCAGCCGCCAGGCCCGCTCCGGTTCCGTGCCGGCGGGGGCGAGAGGGGCCAGCCAGAGGTCGTCCTCGGCCGTGAAGCAGAGGAGATCGCCGTGCAGGTGCGGAAAGCGGAGATACGCGGCATCACTCACCTTTTCCATGGTTCGGGCGGTGCGGGTGTGTGGCAACTCGTGATGGCGGTGGTCCGGGCGGCTGCGGTGGTCCGGCGGCCGGGAGCCCGGTGATGTTCGCGCTCGTGGTGCCCCGCGGCGGGCGGCGGCCGGGTCCGGGGCGGCTCGGGCCCTGCCGCGGGGCGCGGGCTTCCGCGGCGGGCGCGGACGCGGCTCCCGCGCGGGGCGCACGACTGCGCGCGCCCCCGGGAGAGAACGGCGGGACGCACGCTCTTGCGAACCATTCGCAGGTACCTACTATCCTTGAGAGGTTCAGCCCGACCGGCGGCGCGGCGGATCGGCGACCGGAGCCCTCCCCGGGAGTTCCCGCGGCTGAGGGCGGCCGGGCACGCCGGGCCCGGCCGCCCTCAGCCCGGGCACCCCCTCGACCCCGCACACCCACCAGACCCACCAGACCCAGCAGACCCAGCAGCCCCAGCAGAGCGGAGCCCGCTATGCACGTCCCCGACGGGTTCATCGACACCCCCGTATCCGTGGCCGCCGGTGCCGTCGCCGCCGGTGCCGTCGCGGCGAGCCTGCGCGGTGCGCGGCGCGAACTGGACGACCGGACCGCGCCCCTCGCGGGACTCGTCGCGGCCTTCGTCTTCGCCGTGCAGATGCTGAACTTCCCCGTCGCCGCCGGCACCAGCGGACATCTCCTCGGCGGCGCGCTGGCGGCGATACTCGTCGGTCCCTGGACCGGTGTGCTGTGCATCTCCGTGGTGCTGCTCATGCAGGCCGTCCTCTTCGCCGACGGCGGGCTCACCGCACTCGGCGTCAACATCACGCTGATGGGCGTGGTGGGCGTGACCGTCGCCTACGCCGTCTTCCGCGGCCTGGTCCGGCTGCTGCCGCGGGCCCGCGGTTCGGTCACCGCCGCGTCCTTCCTGGCCGCCTTCGTGTCCGTACCGGCGGCCGCCGTCGCCTTCACCGGGATCTACGCCCTCGGCGGCACCGCCGACGTCTCGCTCGGCAAGGTCCTCACCGCCATGGTCGGCGTGCACACCCTGATCGGTGTCGGCGAGGGCGTCATCACGGCGCTCACGGTCGGTGCCGTCATCGCCGTACGCCCCGACCTGGTGTACGGCGCGCGCGGCCTGACACAGCCACTGCGGCTGTCCGCAGCGGCCGCGGCCGCCCCGGCGCGGCCGGGCGGAAACGGCAACCCGGGCGCCCCGGGCACCACCGGGGCTTCCGGCACCACCGGCACCACCGGCATCACCGGCGCCGCCGGGACTCCCGGCACCGGCGCCCGGAGCAGCAAGGAGACGAACGCCTGATGTCCTCCACCGCGCAGAGCCCCTCGGGGCGTACCGCGAGCGGCACCACCCGGCTGGTCTGGATCATCGGCGTCCTCGCCGCGCTCGTCCTCGCCGGTTTCGTCAGCCACTACGCCTCCGCCAGCCCCGACGGCCTGGAGAAGGTCGCCGCCGAGCACGGCATCGACGAGAAGGCCGAGGCGCACGCCGCCGAGGACTCCCCGCTGGCCGACTACCAGGTCAGGGACGTCGACAGCCCCCGGCTGTCCGGCGGACTCGCGGGCGTCGTCGGCGTCGGCGCGACCCTCGCGGCCGGCACCGGCGTCTTCTGGCTCGTCCGGCGTCGCGCCTCGGGCGGGCCGGACGGCTCCGGTGACGGCTCCGGTGACGGCTCCGGTGACGGCGGAGACGCGCGCTGACGATGGGCTCGGGCCACACCCACAAGCTCTACCGGCACGGCACCTCGCCCGTGCACGGGATGCCGCCGCACTGCAAGATCGCCGCCGTGTTCGGCTTCGTCCTCGTCGTGGTCTCCACGCCGCGCGAGGCGTTCTGGGCCTTCGGCGCGTACGCCCTGCTGCTCGCGGGCGTCGCGGCGGCCGCCCGGATCCCGCCCGGCTTCCTGCTGAAACGGCTGCTGGTCGAGGTGCCGTTCGTGGCGTTCGCGCTGCTGATGCCGTTCGTCGCCGAGGGCCCGCGCACCGAGGTGCTCGGCGTCCAGCTCTCCGTGTCGGGGCTGTGGGGCGCCTGGAACATCCTGGCGAAGGGCACCCTCGGCGTCGCGGCGTCCGTGCTGCTCGCGTCCACCACCGAGCTGCGGGCCCTGCTGCTCGGCCTCCAGCGGCTGAGGATGCCGCCGCTGCTCGTACAGATCGCCTCCTTCATGATCCGCTACGGGGACGTGATCGCCGACGAGATGCGCCGGATGCGGATCGCCCGTGCCTCGCGCGGCTTCGAGGCCCGCGGCATCCGGCACTGGGGCGTGCTCGGCAAGACCGCCGGCGCCCTCTTCATCCGCTCCTACGAACGCGGCGAGCGGGTGCATCTGGCGATGGTCAGCCGCGGCTACACCGGCACCATGCCCGACCTGCACACCGTCTCCGCGACCCGCGCCCAGTGGGCGCACGCCGCCGCCCTGCCCGCCGCGGCCCTCGCCGTGTGCCTGATCGGATGGACCCTGTGACCCCCGGAACCACCCCGCCCGCACCCTCCCTGGAGGTCGAGGGCCTCGCGTACGCCTATCCCGACGGCCACCAGGCGCTCTTCGGCGTCGACCTGACCGTCGCCCGCGGCGAGCGCGTCGCCCTGCTCGGCCCCAACGGGGCGGGCAAGACCACCCTCGTGCTGCATCTGAACGGCATCCTCGGCGCGGGCTCCGGCTCCTCCGCGGGCACCGTGCGCGTCGCCGGCCTGCCCGTCGGCAAGCGGCATCTGGCCGAGGTGCGGCGGCGGGTCGGCATCGTCTTCCAGGACCCCGACGACCAGCTGTTCATGCCCACCGTCCGGGAGGACGTCGCCTTCGGCCCCGCCGCCGCCGGGCTGCGCGGGGAGGAACTGGACGACACCGTCCGGCGCGCCCTGGAGCGGGTCGGCATGGCCGAGCACGCCGACCGCCCGCCGCACCATCTCTCCTTCGGGCAGCGTCGCCGCGTCGCCGTCGCCACCGTCCTCGCGATGGAGCCGGAGATCCTCGTACTCGACGAGCCGTCCTCCAACCTCGACCCGGCCTCCCGCCGGGAGCTGGCCGACGTCCTGCGTTCTCTGGACGTCACCGTTCTGATGGTCACCCACGACCTGCCGTACGCGCTGGAACTCTGCCCGCGTTCCGTGGTCCTCAGCGGCGGTGTGATCGCCGCCGACGGCCGCACCCAGGAGCTGCTGTGCGACACGGAGCTGATGCGCCGTCACCGGCTGGAGCTGCCCTTCGGGTTCGACCCGTCGTCGGTCACCGTGCCCGTCTGACGCCGCCCGGACCGGTCTCCCCGCCCGGCCCCGGTTACCGCGGCGGCGGGTGCACGAGGCACCATGGAAGGTCGGTGCACGAACGGGTGGCAGGAGAATCAGCGCAGTGGTGGACGTCCACGGGACGGTGGCGGACGGCTTCGAGCCGGTCCGGGACGCCTTCATCCGAAACTTCGCCGAGCGGGGCGAACGCGGCGCCGCCGTGTCCGTCCACCAGGGCGGCCGGCCCGTCGTCGACCTGTGGGCCGGCACCGCCGACCCGTACGGCACCGAGCCGTGGGCCGAGGACACCGTGCAGGTCCTGCGTTCCGCCGGCAAGGGTGTCGCGGCGGCCGTGCCGCTGATGCTGCACCAGCGCGGACAGCTCGACCTGGACGCCCCGGCGGGCACCTACTGGCCGGAGTTCAAGGCCGCGGGCAAGGAGCGGGTGCTCGTACGTCACCTGCTGAACCACCGTGCGGGTGTGCCCGTGCTGGACAGCCCGCTGACCCCGGACGAGGCGCTCGACGGCGTCTCCGGACCGGCGGCCGTCGCCGCCCAGGCCCCCGTGTGGGAGCCCGGCGCCGCGCACGGCTACCACGCGCAGACGTTCAGCTGGCTGCTGACCGAGCTGGTGCGCCGGGTCACCGGGCGCAGCCTCGGGCGCTGGATCGCCGAGGAGATCAGCGGGCCGCTCGGGCTCGACCTGTGGATCGGCCTGCCGCAGTCCCGGCAGCACCGGGCGGGCCGGATCGCCGATGTCGAGGCGCCCGCGCCGCCCGCCGCCGCGGGGCTGCGGGTGCGGCCCAGGCAGTCCGTCGCCGACGCCTACCGCGACCCGGAGTCCCTCACCCGGCGTGCCTTCACCGCGATCGACCCGCTGCCGGACGAGAACACCACCGCCTACCGGGCCGCCGAACTGCCCGCGTCGAACGGCACCGGCACGGCCCGCTCCCTGTCCCGCTTCTACGCCGCCCTGATCGGCACGGTGCCGGGCGCCCGCCGCCCGCTGTTCGTGCCCGCGACGCTCACCATGGCGCGTACGGAGGAGTCCGCGGGGCCGGACCGGGTCCTCGTCGTGCCGACCCGCTTCGGCCTCGGCCACATGCTGCACGGCCCGGCCTGCCCGCTGCTGGGCTCCGGCTCCTTCGGCCATCCGGGCCGGGGCGGCTCCCTGGGCTTCGCGGACCCGGAGTCGGGGCTGGCGTTCGGTTACGTCACGAACGGGCTCCAGCGCTCGGTCACGGCGGACCCCCGGGCGCAGGCGCTGATCCGCGCCCTACGGGGCTGCGCGAGCCGCTGAGCGGGCCGGGCCCTAATTCGCCGTGCCCAGGGGCTGAGGCATGCCCCGGGCACGCCGCCCGGCGCCCGGTGAGGGCGCGGGGGTGCGCTGGCGGGCGGGTGCGTTGGCCCGGGCGTGCGCTTGCCCGGGGATGCGCTTGCCTGGGGGTGCGCTTGCCTGGGGGTGCGCTTGCCCGGGGGTGCGTTGGCCTGGGGGTGCGCTGGCCCGAGCGTGCGCTGGCGCGGGGTGCGTTGGCCCGGGCCTGCGCTGGCGCGGGGTGTGCTGGCGCGCGGGTGCGTTGGCCCGGGGGTGCGTTTGCCTGGGGGTGCGCTGGCGCGGGGGTGCGCCGGCCCGGGGTGTGCTTCGGGCGCTCGGGCCATCCCGGGTGCCGGGGGCGGGCCCTCCGGGAGGGGGTCTTCCACCGCATATTTACGGCCGCCCGAACCGGTGGCTTCGACGGTCATCCTCTTTGCGCGGCCACACATACACGTAAGCGTGGAAGACCCCCTCCCTACGGACCCACCCCCTCCCGTATCGATGGCGGCTGCGGGCCGTCGTCGGGCGCGCCGCCCTGCTTTCGCTTTGCCGCGCTCGCGACCGTACCGGCACGTTCCGGGCGTATTCGACTCGTTCCGGCCGCGGGGACGCGGCGGGCTCCGGTGGGCCTCCGGGGTTGCGTCCCGGCCCGGCCGGGCACACAGGCCCCGACCCCATTCAGGGGTGATCAAGCGGTCGGGCGGACGGACGGAGGCGGACGGCGATGGGGCGGTTCGACGGATACGGCGTGCTGGTCACGGGCGCCGGGCGGGGCATCGGCGAGGTGGTGGCGCGCCGCCTCGCCGGCGAGGGCGCGCGGGTGCTGGTCACCGATCTCGACGCGGGCCGGGCGGAGGGCGCGGCGGCGCGGGTGCGCGCGGCGGTCCGGCCGGCCGACCCGGGCGGGGGACTCGATTCCGGGACCGGTACCGCCACCGGTCCCGGATCCGGGGTGGGGGGCGGACCGTCCATCGCTCCCGGACCCGCCACCGGGCTCGGGCAGGTCACCGCCCCCGGGACCACTACCGGGCCACGGCCCGCCGCGCCCGGGCCCGCCACCGGCCACGGCACGGGGACGGCCGAGGCCCACGTCTGCGACGTCGGCGACCAGGCGTCGGTGGACGCGGCGGTGGCGTACGCCGTCGCCCGGTTCGGCTCGCTGGACGTCCTCGTCAACAACGCCATGTCCTGCACCCCGGACACCCCGCTCATCGAGGACCAGCCCGAGGACGCCTGGCAGCGGGACCTGGACACGACGCTCACCGGCGCGTTCCGCTGTGTCCGCGCCGCCATGCCGCACCTGGCCGACGCCGGGGGCCGCGGCGCGGTGGTGAACATCGGCTCCGTCAACGGCCACCAGGACTTCGGGAATCACGCCTACAGCGCGGCCAAGGCCGGACTGGCGAGCCTGACCCGCACCCTGGCGGTGCAGTCCGCCGAGCGCGGTGTCCGGGTCAATCTGATCGCGCCCGGCACCGTCCGCACCCCGAACTGGGACGGCCGCGAGGACGCGCTGGAGCGCGCCGCGCGGGTGTATCCGCTGGGCCGGGTCGGGCGGCCGGAGGACATCGCGGCCGCCGTGGCGTTCCTGGCCTCCGCCGACGCCTCGTGGATCACGGGCGTGACCCTGCCGGTGGACGGCGGCCTGCTGATCAGCAACGCCGCGCTGCGCCAGGCCTTCCGGGGCGACTGACGGCGGCTCCCGAACCGCTACCGGGAGATGCCGTACGGAAGTACCGGGGCAGATGCGCAGGACGGGCGCGTGCGTACGGAAGTGCCGTACGGAAGTGCCGTACGGAAGTGCCGTGCGGAGGCGCCGTGCGGAGGTGCCGTGCGGAGGTGCCGTACGGAGGTGCCGTGCGGAGGCGCCGTGCGGAGGCGCCGTGCGGAGGCGGTGCGTGGCCCGGCGGTCCCGGCCTCCCGGCCCGGTCCTCCGGGCCCGCGCTCTCGGCCCGGTGCGTCGTCGGCCGGCGGACCGCGCCCCGGACACCGGCGATTCAGCCCGCGCGGAGCATCAGGGCGATCCCCGCCGCCATCAGCGTCGCCGCCGCGACGCGCGGGGCGCCGAACCGCTCCTTGAAGACCAGCGCGCCGATCGCCGCGCCCACGACGACCGAGGACTCCCGCAGGGCGGCGACCGGCGCCAGCGGTGCCCGGGTCTGGGCCCAGAGCACCAGGCCGTACGCGACGGTGGAGAGCGCACCGCCGAGCAGGCCGCGCACCACGAAGGGCCGGACTCCGGCGAGCAGTTCACCGCGCCGGGCCGCCAGGGCGTACAGCGGTATCGGCAGGCTCTGGAGCATCAGCAGCCAGGCGGTGTAGCCGAGCGCGGTGCCGGCGGCGCGCACCCCGAGGCCGTCCACGACCGTGTACGAGGCGATGGCCAGGCCGGTGCCCACGGCCGCCACGACCGCCGCCCGGCGCGGGCGGGCACCGGATCCGCGCGCGTCCCACAGGGCGAGGCCCATCAGCCCCGCGCCGGCCGCCGCCACGCCCGCAGTCTGCCGGGCGTCCGGGCGCTCTCCCACGAACACCAGGGCGAGCACGGTGACGACGAGTGGCGCGGTGCCGCGGGCGATCGGGTACACCTGCCCGAAGTCGCCCAGCTCGAACGACCGCATCAGCAGCAGCATGTAGAGCAGATGGATCAGCACCGAGGCGATCAGATACGGCCATGCGGCGGCGGCCGGGAGCGGCACGAACCAGACGAGCACCCCGACCACGGCCAGTTCCCCGGCGCCGACCAGGGTGAAGGCGAGCAACTGGTCCTTGATGCCGTGCGCGATGGCGTTCCAGCTCGCGTGCAGCACCGCCGCGGCCAGCACCGCGGCGGTGACCAGCGGCGTCACGCAGAGCTGTCCCGGACGTCGGCCAGGGTGCCGTCGGCGTACCGGATCAGTTCCCGGGGCGGGAGCGGGAAGACGGTGTGCGGAGTGCCGGCCGCCGCCCACACCTCGTCGTGCTCCAGCAGGCGCCGGTCGGCCAGCACCCGTGAGCGGACGGCGTGGCCGAAGGGCGGCACGCCACCGATCGCGTAACCCGTGGTGGCACGCACCAGGTCCGCGTCCGCCCGGCGGACCTTCTCGGCGCCCAGCTCGGCCCGTACCAGCTCGGTGTCGACGCGGGAGGCGCCGTCGACCAGGACCAGCACGGGCTGTCCGTCCGCCTCGAACATCAGCGACTTGACGATCTGGGAGAGCTGGCAGCCGATGGCTGCCGCCGCCTCCGCGGCGGTCCGGGTGGCGTCCGGGAAGCGCCGTACGCGGGCTTCCAGTCCCAGTTCACTGAGGGCTGCGGCGAAACGGGGGTGCGCGGTGTCCGGTGTCGTCATGGCCCGACCGTAACGGTTGGTGTAGGGGCCACGCGACGGGGTTCCGGGAGGTGCACCGCCCTGCTCGCCTTACCCAGGGGGCAGAGTTCGCCCTTCTTGACTCCGCGTATCAATGCTTTCAGGGAGGAGGGTGTGGTCGCCACCGTGACGGCCGGTGCGTCACTTTCCCGAATCGCTACTGTGTGTCCGGCTGAGCAAACCTCGATGCAGTGGTTCCCGTCGGCACCGCCGGAAAAGGAAGACTTCTGCCAGTTTATTATCTCTGGCATAACCGGACCTTTCAGGTGTCCAGCACTACTTTGTTCATGAAGTCTCGTGATCGTGCAGGGTTGACTGAGTGCTTCTTGATTTCTTGATAAAGATGGCGGTGCTTGTTCAGGTGATCTTCGTCCACCAGAAGCACCCCGCCGTGGGCGGCATCCAAGTGTACTGAGTCCAACTGTGGTACCTGTGCGCCGATGTGCAGCATCGAGTAGCCTGCGTTCGAGAACCCGTCGGTGTCGAAAGGTACTACTCGTACGCAGACGCGTTCTCGTTCCGAAGCTTCGATGAGTTTCCGAAGCTGGGCGCGGGCAATTCTCCTGTCTGCGGCGCGAATGCGCAGGGCTGATTCATGGATCACCACTTCGAACGTGAGGTGCGAGGATCGGTCCAGCACCTGCTGCCGCCGCATCCTGAATGCAACGCGTGTGTCGATGTCCTGCTGCGACTGACCGGGCGATACCTGGCTGAAAAGCGCTCGTGCGTGGTCTTCCGTCTGAAGCAGCCCAGGGATTTGTGTGATCTCAACGCTGTGCAGGGACATCGCATGATGCTCCGGCTCCGCGATGTCGAGATTCCCTTGAGGCAGCACACCTCGATGGTCTTCCCACCAGCCCCTCTGCCGGCCGCGCGTCATCGCTGCAAGCGCCTCGATGAAGTCCGGTTCCGTGCACCCGTAGTAGAGCCTTGCCCACCGCTGGGATCATCACCCCGTACGTCCGGACCTCTTCGGCGCCGTCTCGAAGGTGGTCTGGTGCGAGATCGGTCGCGCGGCTGCCCCCTGCACGTGACCGGAAGACCACCACACGGATCGCGCCGCTGTGTCTCACCTCGTCGAGAGGTGGAACACAGCGGTCCCGTCAGCGTGGGGCCGCAAGCGCCATGGATCAGCCGTCAGGTCAGGACTCGCCGCAGCTGAAGGCGCCGTCGGCGGCAACCAGCGCACAGCATCGCAGCGACCGGAACGGCCGCAGCGGCCGGCGGAGGCACGCGAAGGAAAAGGAAGGGGTCAGCCCGCCGAGCCCAGGATCTTGGCGACGACCGGGCCCGCCGAGGAGCCGCCGTGGCCGCCCTGCGGCACGACGGCCGCCGCCGCTACGTCGCCGCGGTACGCGGTGAACCAGCCGTTCGGCTTCTTCTGGCCGTCGACCTCCGCCGAGCCCGTCTTGCCGCCGATGTCCCCGCCGAGCCCGGCCATCGCCTCCGCTGCGGTGCCCGAGGTGGCCGTCAGCCGCATCAGGCCGCGCAACTGCTCGGCCGTGCCGCCGGACATGGTGCGCGGGGCCTTCGCGAGCTTCCGGTCGTCGACCGACGCGGGGACCAGCACCGGCTGCCGGAAGACGCCGGACTTCACGGTCGCCGACACCGACGCCATGGTCAGCGGATTCATCCGGACGCCGCCCTGGCCGATCAGCGACGCGGCCTTCGGGGCGTCCTTCTGCACGGGCACGGCGCCGTCGAACGTCGTCACGCCCGTCTGCCAGTTCAGCCCGATGCCGAAGACGTCCCGGGCCTGCTTCGTCAGGGCGTCGTCGGCGAGCTTCTCGGCCTGGGTGATGAAGGCGGTGTTGCAGGAGCGGGCGAAGCTCTGCGAGAAGGTGCCGTTCTTGATCTCGAACTTGTCGAGGTTCTGGAACTTCCAGCCCCCGTACTCGGCGTACTTGGGGCAGGGGTGCGCCTTCTCCGGCGACGCCAGGCCCTTTTCCAGCAGCAGCGAGGTGCTCACGACCTTCATCGTCGACCCCGGGGCCAGCGAGCCCTGGAGCGCGATGTTGTAGCCGTCGGCCGGGGTGTTGGCGATCGCCAGGATCTCCCCGGTGCTGGGCTGGACCGCGACGGCCGCCGCCTTGGGATGTCCGGCCACGGCCTTCTCGGCCGCCGCCTGGAGCCCGGCGTCGAGCGTCGTCTCCAGCTCGCCCGGCACGCCCTCGGCCAGCTCCTTCAGCGTCTTGTCGGGCTCCTTGTCGCCCTCCTCGCGCTGCACGAACACCTCGACGGCCGGCTTGCCGCCCGCCTTGTCGCCGTACCGCTCCCGCAGCGCGGCCAGGATGTTCGCGAGCTGCGGGTGGTCCTCCTTGGTCAGCTCCCGGCCGTCCCGGTCGACCGCCTTGATCGGCGGGGCCTTCGACTCGCCGGTGACCAGGGTGTCGCCCTCGCCCAGCTCGGGGTGGACGACGGAGGGCTGCCACTCGACGAGCGGCTTGCCGGTGGTCTTGTCGCGGACGACGGTCAGCGCCGATTCGTACGCCAGCGTGGAACTCAGCGGTGCCGTGCGCCCCTCGCTCTCGTACGCGATGTCGGCGGTCACGGCGAACGGCACCTTCGCGCCGGACGGAGTGCCCGGCTTCAGGGCGACCTTCGCGACGTGCGCGTCCTTCCGGTAGCCCGTCAGGGCGGCGGCGGCGGCCGTGCTGTCGTCGGTGAGCGCGGCGGCCTTGCGCGGCTCGCCCGCCGCCCAGGCCGCGAGGAAGTCCCGCGCGGTGTCACGGACCTCCGCCGCGCTGGGCGGGCCCGTCTTCACCTCTTCGTCCTGGGCACCGGCCGAGGCCGTCGACGCGCTGCCGGCGGGTTCGGACACGAAGTCGTAGACGCCGTAACCGGCGACGCCGACCACCGCGGTGAACACACCACCGATGACAGCCGTCCTGGTGCCACTGCGCATCGAAGAAACCCCCACAGCCCCTCGGATCAGTCGCTCCCGCCCGGTACAAGGGGGCGACGCGGCGCACTCTACGGCATGCGGGTGACAGGTCCGCCGGGTGCCACAAGCGGTGCCACAAGCGGCGTCACGAGCGGTGTCACGAGCGGCGTGACGAGCAGTGCCACAGGCGGTGGCCGAGCGGTGCCACCCACGTGCCCGGGCGTGCCGGTCGCGGGCTGCACGCCGTGCCCGGGTGCCGGTCGCGGTGCCCGGGCGGTTGCCGCGGGCGGTGTTCGGGCCGCCGGCGCCGGCGTGGGCCGCGCCCGCCGCCCCGCGGCGCTTCACGGAAGCTTCACGGTCGCTCTCGTACGCGCCACATGCCGCCCCGGTTGGCTCCCGGGTCATGGAGGGCCTTCGCATCACACGGAATCTCGCGGTCGCCGGCTTCGCCGGTTCACTGGCCGGCGCCGCCGCCCTGCACATCGGCTGGGCGCACCGGGTCGACACCGTCCGGCACACCTTCAGCGACTACGCGCTGAGCGACGGTGCCGGCCCGGTCTTCACCGGCACCGTCGCCTGCCTCACGGCCGGATCGACGGTCCTGCTCGCCGGAATCGTACGGTCCGGGCTGCCGGTCGGTGCCCCGGCGAGGGCCCTGCTGGGCGCCTGGTGCGGCGGGCTGGCGCTCACCGCGGTCTGCCGGACCGACCCGCCGGACGGTGCCCCCACGGTGCGCGGCCTGGTGCACCGGTACGCGGCGGGCGCCGCCCTCGCCGCGCTCCCGGCCGCCGGGCTGCTGATCGCCGGGCGCCTCGACGGACTGCCCGGCCGGCGGGCGACGGCGAGATCGCTGCGCCGCACGTCCTGGGCCGGAACGGCCGCCGGGCTCGGCTTCCTCTGCGCGCACCTGTGCACCACCGCCCCGGACACCCCGGCGAGGCGCTCGGTCAGCCGCTGCCTGGGCCTGGCCGAGCGGGTCACCCTCGGCCTGGAGACGGGCCTGCTGTTCCTGCTGGCTGGTGTGCTCCGCACGGACGGGACAGGCACATGATCTGGTGCGCCGTCGTCCTGGCCGTCCTGAACTCCTGCTGTTTCGCGGCCGGTACGCGCCTTCAGCACGGCGGGTCCGCGGAACCGGAGCCGCTCCTGCGGGCGATGCGGCGGCCCCGCTGGCTGGCCGGTCTCGCGCTGATCGCGCTGGGCGGGGCCTGCCAGCTCGCGGCCATGCAACTGGCCCCGCTGACCGTGGTCCAGCCGGTGGGCGTGCTCGGCATCGTGATCGGCGTGGTGTGGGGCCTCCGGGCAGGCGGGGTCCGGCCGGGGTGGCGTACCGGCTGCGGGCTGGCGGCGATCCTCGTCGGGGCGGGGACGTTCGCGGTGCTGGCCGCGCTGCACACCGTGCCCGCCCCGGTCACCACGGACGCGCAGATCCGGGCCGGCGCGGCGGTCTGCGCGGCGGCGGTGGTCTGCCGCCTGGCCGGTGGCGTGCTCGGCGGCCGGGCCCGGTGCCTGGTCCTGGGGGTGGGCGGGGGCGCCGCGTACGGCTACGCCTCGGTGCTGGCCCGGGCCGCCACGGAGCGGTACGCGGAGCACGGTGTGAGCGCGGGCCTGCTCGGCACGCTCTCCGCTCTGGCGGCGACGGTCCTCATCGGCTTCTGGCTCGTGCAACGCGCCTACGCCGACGGCCCGCCGGAGACCACGGTGGCGAGCATCACCGTCACGGACCCGATGGTCTCGGTCGCCATCGGCATCGGCCTGCTCGGCGAGGCCCCGGACCTGACCGTTTCGACCGCGGGCTGGGGGCTGGCCTGCGCGGCCCTGGCGGCCGCCGGAGTCGTCGGCCTCGCGCGGGACGTCCCCGCCGGCCGCTCGGGGAACCGCCTGGCCGGACCGGGACCGCCCTCTCCCGGCATGCCGGACCCCGCGCCGCCGGCCCCGCGGCCTCCCGCCGCTGCCCCGCACCCCGCCCGTTCTCCTTCCTCCTCTCCCTTCTCCTCGTCCCCTTCTCCCGATCCGTCGCCGTCGCCGTCGCCATCTCCAACCCCATCACCATCACCACCCCCCTCGCCGTCACCCGTCCTCTTTCCCTTCCCCTCTCCCTCTCCCTTTCCGGGTCCCCTTCCGCACGACAGGAGCACCTCATGGCCACCGGTCCCCGGCAGCGCATCGTCATCGGCGCGGACACGTATCCCCCCGACGTCAACGGAGCCGCCAACTTCGCCCATCGCCTGGCCGACGGTCTCGCCCGCCGGGGCCACGACGTCCATGTGGTCGCTCCCCACCCGGGCGCCGGTCCGGAGCGCGTCACGGCCGGCGGTGTGACGGTGCACCGGCTCCGCTCGCACCGCACCCCGTTCCATCCCACCTTCCGGGTCTGCCTGCCCCCGCAGATTCGCGGCTCCGCCGCCCGGCTGCTGGACCGCATCGCGCCCGACGCGGTCCATGTGCAGTCGCACTTCGCGGTGGGCCGGACCCTGGTCGGAGCCGCACGCCGCAGAGGTGTTCCCGTGGTGGCGACCAATCACTTCATGCCGGAGAACCTCATCGGCTACGCCCCGCTGCCGGACCGCTTCGCCGCGGCCGCGTGCAAGCCGGCCTGGCGCGATCTGGTACGGGTCTTCCGGCACGCCCAGGTCGTCACCGCCCCCACGCCCCGCGCCGCACGACTGCTGCCCGAGCACGGTCTGGGCCGCACCCCGCTGGCGGTGTCCTGCGGACTGGACCTGGACCGGTTCGCACAGCCCGCGGCGGAGCGGACGGACGAACGGCTGCGCGTGCTGTTCGTGGGCCGGCTGGACGCCGAGAAGAACGTGCAGGACATCCTGCGCGCCCTGCCGCGGCTCCCCGCCGGGCTCCCGGTCACGGCCGAGATCGTGGGCGACGGGTCCCGCCGCGGCGAACTGGAGGACCTGGCCCGCGCACTCGGTGTCGCGGACCGTGTCACCTTCCACGGCCTGGTGGCGGACCAGGAGGTGCTGGACGCCTACGCCCGCTGCGACGTGTTCTGCATGCCCGGCACCGCGGAGCTGCAGAGCCTGGTCACCATGGAGGCCATGGCGGCCGGCAAACCCGTCGTCGCCGCCGACGCGATGGCCCTGCCGCACCTGGTGCACCCCGGACGCAACGGGCTGCTCTATCCGCCCGGCGACATCCCGGCCCTGGCCGCGGCCCTCGCCTCGGTCCTCGGTGACGCCGGCATGCGGACCCGCATGGGGGAGGCCGCCCGCGGGATCGTGGCGCGGCACGACATCGGGCACACTCTTGACACCTTCGAAACCCTCTACCGGGAGGCCGCCGAGGCGGCCCGCCGCCTTCCGAAGCCCCGTGACAGGAGAGAGCCCCGTGACAGGAGGGTCCGTGGCAGCGAGAGTCCCGAGTACGCGGCGCATTCTGGTCGTTGACGACGAGCCGAAGATCCGGATGACGCTGCGCGGCTATCTGGAGGCGGACGGCTTCGAGGTGCTGGAGGCGCCGGACGGCCCGTCGGCTCTCGCCGCGGTCGCCCGGGAACGGCCCGACCTGGTGGTGCTCGACGTCATGCTGCCCGGCCTCGACGGGTTCGAGGTGCTGCGCCGGATCCGGGCGGCCGGCCAGGTGCCCGTCATCCTGCTCACCGCCCGGGCGGAGGAGGTGGACCGGGTCATCGGGTTCACCGCGGGCAGCGACGACTACGTCACCAAGCCGTTCAGCCCGCGTGAACTCGCGCTGCGGGCCCGGGCCGTGCTGCGGCGCGCCGAGGGCGCCGAGCAGGCCGAGGAGGACCCGGCGTTGCGGTTCGACGGTCTGGTCGTCGATCCGGACACCCGCACGGTCGTCGCCGACGGCGACCGGGCGGTGGAACTGTCGGCGCTCGACTTCGACCTGCTGCTGGCCATGGCCCGCGCGCCGGGCCGGGTGTTCACGCGCCGGGGGCTGATCGAGCACGTGTGGGGCCGGGACTTCTTCGGCGACGAGCGCGTGGTGGACGTGCACATCCGTACGCTGCGGCGCGCGCTCGGGGACGACGCGAACGCGCCCCGGTTCGTCGGCACGGTACGCGCCATCGGCTACCGCTTCCTCGCCCGTCCCGCCGCCGGGCCCGCCGGGACCCGCCGGCCGTGAAGGCTGTGAGGCCCGCGAAACCCGCCGAGCGCGGTGAGGCAGCGAAGGCCGTGAAGGCGGCCGGCCCCGCTGGGGCCGCGAAGCCCGTTGAGGCAGCGAAGGCCAACGAGGCCCGCCGGGCCCGTTGAGCCGGAGAAGGCGTGGAGGCGGAGACCGTGTGGGCCGTGGACATGATGAGGGCTGTGAGGGCTGTGAGGGCTGTGAGGGCTGTGAAGGTCGCGAGGGCTGTGAGGGCTGCGAGGGCCGTGAAGGTCGCGAGGGCCGTGAAGGCCGTGAAGGCCGTGAAGAACGCGGGAGCGCCGAAGAGCGCGACCGGGCCGCGGAACGGGACGCTCCAGCGGGCTCTGGCCGCCCTCGTCCCCACCCCGGCCCGCCGTCTGTCGAGCCGCCTGGTGCGGCGGCTGCCGCCGCTGCCGCTGACGCTGCGCCTGGCGCTGTCCCACATGACCGTCCTCGTCGTGGCGTTCATCGCGATGAACCTCGCCAGCGACCGCTTCGCCGACGGTTACGGGCCCGGCGCCATGGCACCCCCCGGCCTCCCGTCGTTGCCCGAGGCCGGGTCGCTGACCGAGGCCGCGTCGCAGGCCCAGGTCGCGTGGCTGACCGAGGCCGTGTGGGCGGCCCGGGGCGGCGGGGACGCCGAACTCGACCAACTCTTCTGGGCCGCGCTGGTCGTCGGTCTGGCCGCGGCGCTGGTCCTGTCGCTGATCTTCTCGCGGTTTCTGCTGCGGCCCCTGCGGCAGGTCCGCGCCGCGACCCACCGACTCGCCGACGGGCACTACGACGAGGTGCTCGACGTCCCCCGCGAGCCGGGACTCGCCGCCCTGGTGGAGGACGTCAACCGGCTCGCGACCGCCCTCGCCGACGTCGAACGCCGCCGCGCCCGGCTGGTCTCGGAGATCGCCCACGAGATGCGCACCCCGATCACCACGCTCAGCGGCCAGATCGAGGGCATGGCCGACGGCATCTTCACCGCCGACGACGCCATGTTCGCCTCCCTCACCGACGACCTCGCCCGGATGCGGCGCCTCACGGACGACCTGTCCAGCCTGTCCCGCGTGGAGGAGGGCGCCTTCACCCTGCGCCGGACGCCCACCGACGTGTCCGCCCTGGCGGAGAGCACCGCGGAGCGGCTGCGCCCCCAGTTCGACGACGGCCGGGTCGCGCTCACCGTGGCCCCGGGCCCGCCGGTCACGGCCCTGCTCGACCCGGACCGCGTCGCCCAGGTCCTGGTCAACCTCCTGGGCAACGCGCTGGCCGCCAGCGATCCGGGCGACCGGGTCTCGGTGACCGTGCGCTCCGGCCACGACCCGGTGCCGTACGCCGAGTTCGCCGTCCGGGACGAGGGGATCGGCATCGCCGAGCAGGACCTGGAGCGGGTCTTCACCCGCTTCGAACGGGTCGAGCATCCCGGACGCGCGGCCCCCGCGGGCGGCAGCGGCATCGGTCTGACCATCGCCCGCGGCATCGTCCGCGCCCACGGCGGCGACATCACGGCCACCTCCGCCGGGCCGGGCCGGGGCGCGGTCTTCACCGTCCGGCTGCCCCTGCGGCCGGGCACCGGTTCCGCCGGGACCGCCGCCGGGACCGCCGGCACCGTGACCGGCGGTTGACGGGGGCGCCGGGCCGGTCCCGGGCGGCGCCCCCGTCCCGGCTAGACCCAGGTGTCCAGCCACATCCGGTCCTGCCAGTCCCCGATCGGGACCGGCTGCCCGGTGTAGAGCGGGAAGAAGTAGACGAAGCTCCAGACGACCAGCAGTACGAGCACCCCGGCCGCGACCGCGCCCACCACCCGCCGCCGCTCCGAGGCCCCCGGCGGCCCGAGCAGCGCGCCGGTCGTCATGGCCACCGCGAGGCAGAGGAACGGCACGAACACCACCGCGTAGAAGAGGAAGATCGTCCGCTCCTGGTACAGGAACCAGGGCAGCCAGCCCGCGACGACCCCGCACAGGATCGCGCCCGCGCGCCAGTCCCGGCGGAAGCCCCAGCGGTAGACCATGTACAGCAGCGCGAACGCCGCCGCCCACCACAGCACCGGCGTGCCGAGCGCCAGCACCTCGCGCGCGCACTTGTCGGCGGTGTCCGCCGGGCAGCCGTCCTTGCCGGGCTCCGGCGACTCGTAGAAGTAGGAGACGGGGCGGCCCAGCACGATCCAGGACCACGGGTTCGACTCGTAGGTGTGCGGCGAGGTCAGGCCGACGTGGAAGTTGTAGACCTCCGTCTGGTAGTGCCACAGGCTGCGCAGCGACTCCGGCACCCAGGTCATGTCGAACCGCGGCAGCGGCAGCTTCCAGCCGGTCAGCGGCACCGGCAGCGAGTCCGGCGAGACGCCCGCGCGGCCCTGCGCCCAGTCCCGGAAGTAGCCGCCGCGGGTGACGAACCAGCCGGCCCAGGAGGCGACGTACGTCAGCACCGCGACCGGCACGACCGACACGAACGCGGGCAGCGCGTCCCGGCGCAGCATCGAGCGGTACGGCCGCCGGGCCCCGGCCGTGCGGCGCGCCCCGGCGTCCCACAACACGGTCAGCAGCCCGAACGCGACCAGCACGTACAGACCGTTCCACTTCGTCGCGAAGGCCAGCCCGAGGCACAGCCCGGCCGCCAGCCGCCACGGCCGCGCCCCCAGCCGCAGCCGGTCACCGACCGCCGCGTCCGGCCGTACGCCGCCGTCGTCGGTCACCGGCAGCGCGGCCGCCAGCCGGGCCCGCGCCCGGTCCCGGTCGACCAGCAGACAGCCGAAGGCCGCCAGCACCCAGAACATCACGACCAGGTCCAGCAGCGCGGTGCGGCTCATCACGAAGTGCAGCCCGTCCACGGCGAGCAGCCCGCCCGCCAGGCAGCCGAGCGCGGTGGACCGGAACAGCCGCCGCCCGATGCGGCACACCAGCAGCACGGACAGCGTGCCGAGCACCGCGGGCATGAACCGCCAGCCGAACGGCGTCAGCCCGAACATCCACTCGCCGAGGGCGATCGTCCACTTGCCGACCGGCGGGTGCACCACATAGCTGTGCTCCGGGCTCAGCGGAATCCGCGGCGGGTCCTGGAGGATCTGCTCGTTGGCGTTCTTCGGCCAGCTGCCCTCGTAGCCGTACTGGAGCAGCGACCAGGCGTCCTTGGCGTAGTACGTCTCGTCGAATATCACCGCTTCCGGGCTGCCGAGCTGCCAGAAGCGGAGCAGCCCCGCGAGCAGCGCGACCAGCAGCGGTCCCACCCAGGCCGACCAGCGCACGAACCGTTCCGCGGTGAGCGGGTCCAGTCCGAGCATGGTCCACACCCTCGTGCCCGCGGCGCGGTAGGGGGGCACCAGCCGGTCGCGGACGGTCGTCCGGGGCCGGCCGACGTGCCCGAAACGGCGCAGCCGCAGCTGCCAGCTGGTCGTCCCGGCCTCCTGGGCGGTGGCGCCGGAGGGCTGCTCGCGGAGCTGCTGTGCCTGCGGGGGCCCTGTCGCGGTGTCACTGGTCACCGCGCCATCGTAGGGAACGCGGCCGGGCGACTCGCGGGCCGCCGCCGTGCGAGCCGGGCCGGCGGTGCGCCGGCCCGGCCGCGGCCGGCCGCAACCGCCTTCCCCGCGACGACGGGTGCTCGGTTGTCGGCCACTTTGCTCGACGAGTCTTGGCCAATCCTTGGCTGAACATTGAATTAGCTGGTGGGGGCGGGTATTCGTGTCCTTCGGGCGGGTCTGATCGCGGGGTCTGATCGCGGGGTCTGATTGCGGGGGTACGGGCGATGACTGTCGGATTCACGCTGCTCGGTCCGGTCGAGGCGGTCGCCGACGGACGGCAGCTCGACCTCGGCCACGCCCGGCAGCGCTCCGTACTGGCGGTGCTGCTCGCCGAGGCGAACCGTGCCGTGCCGACCGGGGAACTCGCCGACCGGGTCTGGGGAAACCGGTCGCCGCAGCGCCACCGCAACACGCTGCACAGCTATCTCTCCCGGATCCGGCAGGCCCTGGAGGCCGCCCGGGACGCGGGCGGCGACGCGACCCTGGAGCGGCAGCCGGGCGGCTACTGCCTCACCGTCGATCCGGACTCCGTGGACCTGCACCGCTTCACCGCCCTGCTCGCGCGGGCCCGGGCGAGCGGAACGGACGAGGAGGCGGCCGCCCTCTTCGAGCAGGCCCTCGGCCTGTGGCGCGGCGAGGCCCTGGCCGGCCTGGACACCCCCTGGTTCGGAGCGCTCCGCGACACCCTGCACCAGCAGCGGTCCGCCGCCGCACTCGACCGCAACGACGCCCTGCTGCGCTGCGGCCGGCACGGCCCGCTGCTGCCCGTTCTCACCGCCGACGCGCGCGCCGACCCGCTGGACGAGCGTCTCGCCGGACAGCTGATGCTGGCGCTCCACCGCTGCGGCCGCCCGGCGGACGCCCTCGCGTACTACCGGGAACTGCGGTCGCGGCTGCGCGCCGAACTCGGCATGGACCCCAGCGCGCCGCTGCGGGAACTGCACCAGCAGATCCTGACCGCGGACCCCGGCCTGACCCTCGTACCCGGCCCGCGCACCGCTGCCGGCACCGGGGCCGGAGCGGGACCGGGCACCGCGGCCGGCACGCCGCCGCCCCGCCAGCTCCCGGCGCCGCCGCCGCTGTTCACCGGGCGCGACGGTGAACTCGCCGCGCTCACCGCCGCCCTCGCCCCCGGCGGCGACGGGGCCGCGGCGGACGCCCTCGCGATCGGGGTGATCGGCGGCATCGGCGGGGTCGGCAAGACCTGGCTGGCCGTGCGCTGGGCCCACGACCATCTCGACCGGTTCCCCGACGGACAGCTGTACGTGAACCTCCGGGGCTTCGACCCGTCCGCCCCGCCCGTGCCGCCGGCCTCCGCCATCCGGCAGCTGCTCGACGCCCTGGACGTGCGCCCCGCCTCGGTCCCGCCGGACCCCGAGGCGCTCGCCGGGTACTACCGCGGCCTCCTCGCCGACCGGCGCATGCTGATCCTGCTGGACAACGCGCGCGACGCCGAGCAGGTCCGCCCCCTGCTGCCCGGCGGCACCGGCTGCACCGTGCTCGTCACCAGCCGGAACCGGCTCGGCTCGCTCGTCACCACGCACGGCGCCCGCACGCTCCCGCTCGGCTCCCTCCCCGCTCCCGAGGCCCGCGCGCTGCTCACCCGGCACCTCGGGCCGCAGCGGATCGCCGCCGAGCCCGACGCGGTGTCCGCGCTGCTGGAGCACTGCTCCGGCCTGCCGCTCGCGCTGGGTGTCGTGGCCGCCCGGGCCGCCGCGCACCCCGGTTTCCCGCTCGCCGGGCTGGCGGGTGAGCTGCGCGAGTCCGCCGACCGCCTCGACGCCCTCGGGGACGCCGACCTGACAGCCGATCTTCGTGCCGTCTTCTCCTCCTCGTACCACGCCCTCGGCGAGGAGGCGGCCCGGCTCTACGGGCTGCTGGGCCTGGTGCCGGGACCCGACTGCGGGCTGCACGCGGCGGCCTCGCTCGCCGCGACCACCCCCGCCCGCGCCCGCGTGCACCTGCGGGAACTCGAAGCCGCCCATCTGGTCGAGCAGCACGCGCCCGGCCGGTACCGGATGCACGACCTCGTACGCCTGCACGCCGCCGAACGCGGAAACCCGGAGGGGCCGGACGACGCCCGCGACGCGGCCGTACGGCGCCTGGTCGACTTCCATCTGCACACCGGCCTGGCGGCGAACCGGTTGCTGGACGGCGTGCACACGCCGTTCGCGCCGGAGCCCGCCCCGCCCGCCCCCGGCTGCGTGCCCGCGCCGCTGCCGGACACGGCGGCGGCCCTGGCCTGGCTCGAGACCGAGCATCCCGGCATCCGGGGGGCCCAGCTGCTGGCCCTGGAACAGGGCCGGTACGCCCCCGTCTGGCAGCTGGCCTGGACGCTGATCCCCTTTCACTGGGGCGGCGGCCGGTTCCGGGAACACCTCGACGTCTGGCGCACCGGTCTGACCGCCGCCGAACGCGCGGGTGACCCGCTCGCCGAGGCCCTGGCGCACTGGCGGCTCGGGCAGGCGTGCTCCCATCTCGGGCGCGGCCCCGACGCCTTCCGCCATCTGCGCCGCGCGCTCACGCTGTGCGAGCGGTCCGCCGACACCGCGGGCCGGGCCCATGTGCACCGCACCCTCGGCTGGGTCAGCGAGCAGCAGGGCGACGAGCAGGGGGCGCTCGCCCACGCCCTCCGCGCCCTGCGGCTCTACCGGCGGCTCGGCAACACCGGGTGGCTGGCGGGCCAGCTCAACGCCGTGGGCTGGTGCCACGCCCAGCTGGGCCGGTACGAGGAGGCGCTGACCCACTGCGAGGAAGCCCTCGCCCTGTTCCGCAAGGCGGACGGGGACGCGGGTACCGCCTCGACCCTGGACAGCCTCGGCTACATCGCGCACCGCCTGGGCCGGCCCGCCGACGCCGTCGGCCACTACCGGGAGGCCCTCGCCCTCTTCCGGAACACCGGGAACGTCTACGACGAGGCCGACACCCTGGCCCGCCTCGGGGACGCGCTGGAGGCACTGGGCCGGCACGCCGAGGCCCGCGCGGCGCGCGAGGAGGCCGTCGGCCTCTACCGGGCCCAGCGGCGGTCGGAGGAGGCCCGGCGGACGGCGGAGCGGCTGGGTGACCGGCGGGCGGCCGGGCCGGAGCGGGAGCCGGAGCGGGAGCCGGAGCGGGAGCCGGAGCCGGGGCCTGAGCGGCAGCCGGAGCAGGAGCGGCAGCCCGAGCAGGAGCGGCAGCCGGAGGCCGGGCAGCGCTGAACCTGTCACCGGGCCCTGCGAGGATGGCCGGGTGACAGGAACGCTCGTACTGGCAGGAACACCCATCGGCGACACCGCGGACGCGCCGCCGCGGCTGGCCCAGGAGCTGGCGGGCGCCGACGTGGTGGCCGCCGAGGACACCCGGCGGCTGCGGCGGCTCACCCAGGCGCTGGGGGTGCGGCCGGGCGGGCGGATCGTGTCGTACTTCGAGGGCAACGAGGCGGCGCGCACCCCCGAACTGGTGGAGGAGCTGGCGGGCGGGGCGCGGGTGCTGCTGGTGACGGACGCCGGGATGCCGTCCGTGTCGGACCCCGGCTACCGGCTGGTCGCGGCGGCCGTGGAGCGGGGTGTGCGGGTCACCGCCGTGCCGGGACCGTCCGCCGTGCTGACCGCGCTCGCGCTGTCCGGGCTGCCCGTGGACCGGTTCTGCTTCGAGGGCTTCCTGCCGCGCAAGGCCGGTGAACGGCTGGGCCGGCTGCGGGAGGCCGCCGGCGAGCGGCGCACCCTGGTCTACTTCGAGGCGCCGCACCGGCTCGACGCCACGCTCGGGGCCATGGCGGAGGTCTTCGGCCCACAGCGGCGCGCCGCGGTCTGCCGGGAGCTGACCAAGACGTACGAGGAAGTGCGCCGCGGCCCCCTGGCGGAGCTAGCGGAGTGGGCCGCGGAGGGCGTACGGGGTGAGATCACCGTGGTCGTCGAGGGCGCCCCGGAACCGGGCCCGCAGGAGCTGGGCCCGGCCGAACTGGTCCGCCGGGTCCGGATTCGCGAGGAGGCGGGGGAGCGGCGCAAGGAGGCGATCGCGGCGGTCGCGGCCGAGGCGGGGCTGCCGAAGCGTGAGGTGTTCGACGCGGTGGTCGACGCCAAGAACGCCGAGAAGGCAGGGAACGCAGGGAACGCCGGGAAGGCAGGGAAGGCCAAGAACGCCGAGTAGGCCGGGAACGCCGGGAACGCCGAGGCCGGGAAGGCCGACGAGCCGAGCGGGCCGAGGCGGGCTGAGCGGGAGCGGCTGAGCAGGGGAGCGGGAGCGGCTGAGCAGGGGAGCGGGAGCGCGGGCGAGCAGGGGGGAGCGGGCCGGGTGGGGGCGGGGGCCGGTCGGTCCGGAACGCCGGGCGGGACGAGAAGAAGAGTGACGGAAACGTCCGGCCGAAATTCAGGGCGGGTCAGGGCAATTCGGGCTCCGGATGGAGAATTTCGGGAGCAGGATGTCAGTCGCGCGTGCTGTGATGGTGGCGGGCCCGGGCGAATCGGCCCTCCCCGGTGTTCCCGTACCGGATCGTCACCGCAAGATCTCCTGACGGTGAGCGGCGCGACGGCGGCCTGATCTCTTCAGCTCCTGTGAGGTGTGCTCGACCATGAACAACCCCGTGCGCGGCGGGACCGCGGACCCCGGCGTCGATTCCGGTGCGCCGCCCCCGCAGGCCAACGTCCTGATAGGCGTGCTGGTCGTCTCGGCCTTCGTGATGATCCTCAACGAGACGATCCTGAGCGTCGCCCTGCGCGACCTCACCGTCGACCTCGGGGTCTCGACCACGACGACCCAGTGGCTGACCAGCGGCTTCCTGCTGACCATGGCCGTCGTCATACCCATCACCGGCTTTCTGCTCGAACGATTCACCGCGCGCCAGGTCTTCCTCGCCTCGCTGACGCTGTTCAGCACCGGCACACTCGTCAGCGCCCTCGCGCCCGGGTTCGCCGTGCTGCTGGCCGGCCGGGTGGTGCAGGCGTGCGGCACGGCGGTGATGCTGCCGCTGCTGATGACCTCGGTGATGCGCCTCGTACCGCCCCGCAAGCGCGGCGCGACGATGGGGACGATCAGCATCGTCATCGCGGTCGCCCCCGCCGTGGGACCGACCGTGGGCGGCGCCGTGCTGGCCTCGCTCGGCTGGCGCTGGATGTTCTGGATCGTGCTGCCGCTGGCCGTGGCCGCCCTCGCGGTGGGCGCCGTCCGGATGCGCCTGGACAGCGAGACCCGGAAGGTGCCGCTGGACGTGCCCTCGGTGCTGCTGTCCGCCGTCGGCTTCGGCGGTGTCCTCTACGGCCTGGCCTCCGTCGGCGAGTCCGGCGGGGAGCACGCGGTGCCCCCGTGGGTGCCGGTGCTGATCGGTCTGGCCGCGCTGGCCGTGTTCGTCGCGCGGCAGCTCCGGCTGCAGCGCCGGGACCTCGCGCTGCTCGATCTGCGCCCGTTCAAGGTCCGCGCCTTCACCGTCGCCCTGATCCTGTCCGCGCTGCTCTTCATGTGTCTGCTGGGCGTCGGGTCGATCATGCTGCCGCTGTACCTCCAGACGGTGCTGGACACCAGCACGTTCGTCAGCGGCCTGGCCGTCCTTCCCGGCGGGCTGCTGCTGGGTCTGCTCGGCCGGCCCGTTGGCCGGCTGTTCGACCGCTTCGGGGCCCGCCCGCTGGTCGTGCCCGGCGCGCTCTCCATGGCGGTCTCGCTCTGGCTGATGGCGCTCCTCGGCGAGGACTCGCCGCTGGCCGCCGTGATCGCCATCCACGTGCTGCTCATGGCGGGCCTCGGGCTGATGATGACGCCGCTGATGACGGAGTCCCTCGGCTCGCTGCCCGAGCATCTCCACTCCCACGGCAGCGCGATCCTCGCCACCCTCCAGCAGGTCTCCGGGGCGTTCGGCACGGCCGTGTTCGTCACCGTCGCCTCGCTCGGCACCTCCGCGCCGTCGGGCGCGCCGGACGCCGGGGGCCTGCGGGCCGCGTTCGTCGTCGCCGGAGTCATCGGCCTGCTCGCCTTCCTCGCCTCGCTCTTCGTCCGCCGCTCTCCGGGCCCCGGCCGGGAGGTCACCCCGCCGGTGGCGGCCCCGGACGACGCCGGAGCCGAGCGGGAGCCCTCCGGGACGGCTTCGGGAATCTGACGGGACCGGACCGCGGCGGGCCGCGCCGCCGCGGCCCGCGTCCGGACGGACGCCCGGAACGGAGCCTTCCGGCGAACGGGACCGCGGGCCGCCGAAGGTCTATCGTGAAAGGAAGCCCTCCCTGTGGCAGGGCCGTTCCGCCGCGGGGAGCTTGTCCGCTGGACAAGAGGAGCCGGCATGAGTGAATACGCAGGCACTTCGCGCGGCGTCCCCCCGCGACCCGCGCCCGCACCGCCGCCGTCCGCAGAGCCACCGCCGTCCGGCCGGCCGCCACCCGGGCAGTCACCACCCGGTTCGTCTCCGTCCGGACCGCCCGGAGCGTCGGCATCGTCTCCGTCCGGACCGCCGGGAGCGTCCCGGTCCGGGGCCCCGGCGGGGACCGCGGCCGATTCCGCGCCCGAGGTCGTGCACGAGGCGTACTCCTTCGCGTGCATGCGGTGCGGCCACGGTTGGGAGGAGTCGTACGACATCGCGCACCACCGCGACGGCTCCGGCCGCCCGTACGTCGTCTACTACGCGCACGGCCGCCGCGTCCCGTCCCCGCTGACCCGGCCCAGCTGCACCCTGTGCGGGGGCTCGGTGGTCCGCATCATGCGCTCGGGCCGGGTGGAATCCGCGCGCGGCGGTTCGCTGTTCGAGCAGGCCGTGCCGATGGCCGGGCCGCTGTTCGTACCGGAGCCGCCCGGGCAGGGCCCCGTGCCGCCGTCGCCCCTGTCCGGTGCGATGAGCGAGCAGAGCGAGCGGCGGCCCCCGCGGACACGGGGAGCCGGGGCCGCGCCGCCGGGCGGCGAAGCGGCGGGAGAGAGTGGCCGGCACCGGAATTTCGCCGACCTGCTGCACGTCTTCCAGCGCGGACGCCACTGACAGGGGCCGCGGACGCGGCTGAAACCGGAGCGCGCGGACCCGGTCGAAACCGGAGCGCGCGGACGCGGCTGACGGGAGCGCGCGGACGCGGCTCGCCGGAACGCGGGAACGCGGGAACGTCCGGGCGAACGCGGGCACGGTGCTGATGCGCGACCGAGCGAAGGGCGTGGACGGGCCGGCCGGGTTGGCCCGGGGCGGCCTCGGACGTCGGGTGCTGTCCCCGGAGTTCCTGTGCCGTCCTCCATGGAGCCGTGCCAGTCGGGGTGGTCCGGGGCCAGGTCGAGCACGGTGGCGGAGTGCGCGCGCAGGCTCGGCGCCCCCCGGAGTTCCTGTGCCGCCACCGGGATTCCGGCGATCCCGAGACCCCGGACCGGCTCCGAGCCCGGACCGGCTCCGAGGTCGGACCGGCTCCGAGGTCCCGGGCCTGCCCTGAGACCGGGCGACCGCGAGAGCCCGGGCGACTGCGAGAGGAGCGAGCCGACCGCGAGAGCCCGGACTGACCGCGAGAGCCCGGACCGGTCGCGAGGGACCCAGCCGACCGCGAGAGCCCGGACCGGTCGCGAGAACCCGGGTCGCCCGGAGAGCCACGTGGGAGCGCCCGGGCCCCGGTCCGGTTCCGTGCCGGCTGCCCGTAAAATCGCGGGTATGGCGGCAGCGAGTTCAGGCACAGGTGGCAAGTCCAAGCGCGACGACAAGTCCGTACCGCCGCCGCTGCCCGAGCCGCTGCGAGTGCCGGCCGCGGACTCGCACACGCATCTCGACATGCAGTCCGGCACCGTCGGGGAAGCGGTGGAGAAGGCCGCTTCGGTGGGCGTCACCACCCTGGTCCAGGTCGGCTGCGATGTCGCGGGTTCCCGTTGGGCGGCCGAGACGGCCGCCGAGCACGACGCGATCCTGGCGACGGTCGCCCTGCACCCCAACGAGGCCCCGCGGATCGTCCTCGGAGATCCCGACGGCTGGTCCCGGCAGGGCCCGCGCGAGCCAGGCGGCGGGGCCGCGCTCGACGCGGCGCTGGCCGAGATCGACGCGCTCGCCGCGCTGCCGCAGGTCAGGGGCGTCGGTGAGACCGGCCTCGACCACTTCCGCACCGGTCCCGAGGGCATGGCCGCGCAGCAGCTGTCCTTCCGCCGCCACATCGACATCGCCAAGCGGCACGGCAAGGCACTCGTCATCCACGACCGGGAGGCGCACGAGGACGTGCTGCGCATCCTGGACGAGGAGGGCGCGCCGGACACGGTCGTCTTCCACTGCTTCTCCGGCGACGCGGAGATGGCCAAGATCTGCGCGGACCAGGGCTATCTGATGTCCTTCGCCGGCAACGTCACCTTCAAGAACGCGCAGCCGCTGCGCGACGCGCTCGCCGTCGCGCCGCCGGAACTGCTGCTGGTCGAGACCGACGCGCCCTTCCTGACCCCGGCGCCGTACCGCGGACGGCCCAACGCGCCCTATCTGATTCCGGTCACCTTGCGGGCCATGGCCGAGGTCAAGGGGATGGACGAAGACGCGCTGGTCGCGGCGGTCGCGGCGAACACCGAGCGGGCCTTCGGCCGCTGACCGGGCACCGCCCGCACCCCCCAGTTCCCAATACGCAGCGTATTCATGTGATTTGGGAGAGTGACGGTCCTCCGCTACAGTCCGCCGCGACCGCCGGACCAGTGGAGCGTCGTGAGCACATACCAGGGAAGCCACCGCGCTGAGCGCCGAGGCGGGCCCCCGCGCGCCGCCGGACCCGAGACCGAACCGGATCCCCGGCCGGATCCCGATCTCTCCGCGTGGCCCGCGACCCGCGCGACGGGCGCGCCACGCGTGCCGGCCGGCCGGCACGCCCGCCCGGTGCCTCCGTCCCCGCCGCCGCCTTCGCCCCCGCTCCCGAGATCCGCCGACGACCGGAACCGTCCCGGCGGCGGGTCGTCGTACGGCGGTGGGGCCTGCGGCGCCGACGCGTCGCCGGGCGGTGCGTTGCCGGGTGGTGCGTTGCCGGGTGGTGCGTCGTACGGCGGTGGGGCGTACGGCAGTTCCGGGTACGGCCGTGGGGTGAACGGCGGTCCCGTGTACGGCAGCCCGGCGTACGGCGGTCCGGCTTACGGCGGTCCGGCTTACGGGGACGGGCCGTACGGCGGCCCGGGCTGCGCGACTCCGTCGCACGGGAGTTCACCACAGGATGCCCCGGCGCGCGGCCGCTTCACGGACGCCGCCCCGGCCGCCCCCGGCCGGACGGCGAACGGCGGCGTCCCGAGCACGGGCCCGGCGAACGCTTCGGCGAGCACCGGTCCGGCGAACACGGGACGGGTGAGCACCGGTCCGGTGAGCACCGGTCCTGCGAACAGAGGGCCGGAGTGCGGTGCCGCCGGACGCGGAGCTTCCGCGGGCGGCGCTCCGGGACCGGCCGCGTTCGCCCGGAGCACGCCCGCCCCCGGCACGCCCGTCCCCGGCCGTTTCGGCCCGCCGCCCGACCGGAGCGGTCCCGCCGGCCCGGGGTACGGTCCCCCGCCCACGGTCCGCGTCCCCCCGTACGGAACCGCCGAGCCCCCGCCGCGCGCCTTCCCCCGGCCGCCGGAGCGGCCCGGACCGGCCGGCGGCCACCACCGGTCCGGCGGTCCGGGCGGTACCGGCGCGACCGGTGGTACCGGCGCCGCCGGTACCACCGACACCGGCGTGACCGGCGCGACCCGCGGTACCGGCGCGGCGACCGGCTTCGGTGCCCGGCCCGATGGCGGCCGCCCCGCTCCGGACCCCGGTGCCCGCCCCGGCAACCCCCGGCCCGCCACCGGCTTCGGCCCTCCGGCCCCGGGCTTCGCCCCTCCCGCCCCCGGCTTCGGCCCCCCGGCCGACCGCTTCGGTCACCCGGCCGCCGACGGCTTCGGTCCCGCCGACCGCTTCGGTCACCCGGCCGACGGCTTCGGGGCCGCGCCCCGCCTTCCGGACCCGCCGTCCCGCCGGACCCCGGCCGCGCCGCCCACTCCGTACACCCACCCGCCGTACGACCCGTCCAGCGCCCGCACCGAGCCGCAGGTCCCGCTGCCCCGGCAGTACCCGGCGGCCGTCCAGGCCGACACCCTCGCCTACACCGTCGCGGGTCTGCCCCTCGCCCCGTCCGCCCCCGCCGCCCCGCCCGGGCCGGAACGGGGCGGCCGCGCCGCCGCCCGGCACGCCGCACGCCGCAAGCGCGGCATGCCCGGGCCCGCCGACCTGCGGCGGTTGCTGCCGCGCGCGCTCGTGCTCGCGTTCCTGGCCGGCGGCACCTGCGCCTTCGTCAGCGACGACAAGGAGGTGCGGCTGCGGGTCGACGGCGAGCCGCGCACCCTGCACACGTACGCCGACGACGTGGACGAACTGCTCGACGACGAGGGGCTGCGCCTCGGCCCGCACGACGTCGTCGACCCCGTGCCCGGCGGAAGCCTGACCCACGGCGACGAGATCACCGTCCGGCACGGGCGCCCCCTCGCGCTCACCCTCGACGGGAGGAGCCGCCGCGCGTGGGTCACCGAGAACACCGTCGAGGGCGTGCTGCGCGAACTCGGGGTGCGCACCGACGGCGCGTATCTGTCGCTGCCGCCCCGCACCCCGGTCCCGCGCGGCGGGCTCGCGCTGGAGGTGCGCACCGAACGCGCCGTGACGTTCCTGTCCGACGGCCGCGAGCGCACCGTCCGCACCAACGCCGCCACCGTGCGCGAGGCGGTCGAGGCGGCGGGCATCGTGCTGCGCGGCCTGGACACCACGTCCGTCGACCCGGAGAGCTTCCCCCGGGACGGCCAGACGGTCACCGTCATGCGGATCACCGGCAGCCGGGAGACCCGCGAGGAGCCCGTTCCGTACCGCACGGTCGAGCGGGAGGACCCCGGGCTGTTCCGCGGCACCGAGGTGATCGACCGGTACGGCAAGCCGGGCGTGAAGCGCGTCACCTACGCCGTGCGCACCGTCAACGGCGTGCGGCAGAAGCCGAAGGCCGTGCGCACCGAGACCGTCCGGGAGCCGGTCACCCACGTGGTCCGCACCGGCACCCGGCCGCTGCCCGCCCGCGTGCCCGGCGCGGAGGGCCTGAACTGGACGGCGATGGCCCGCTGCGAGTCCGGCGGCCGGCCGGACGCGGTCGACGTTTCCGGCCGGCTCGGCGGGCTCTACCAGCTCAGCACCGGCACCTGGCACCGGCTCGGCGGCACCGGCCGCCCGCAGCACGCGTCCGCCGCCGAGCAGACCTACCGCGCCAAGAAGCTGTACGTGCGACGGGGGGCGGCACCCTGGCCGGAATGCGGCCGTAAGCTTCACGAGTGAGCACGAGCAGCCCCCCTCCCGACGAGCCCGGCCCCCTGCTGGGCCCCGCCGACGTCCGCGAACTCGCCGCAGCCCTGGGCGTACGCCCCACCAAGCAGCGCGGCCAGAACTTCGTCATCGACGCCAACACGGTGCGCCGGATCGTCCGCACCGCCCAGGTGCGCCCGGACGACACGGTCGTCGAGATCGGGCCGGGGCTCGGCTCGCTCACCCTCGGGCTGCTGGAGGCGGCCGCCCGTGTCGTCGCCGTCGAGATCGACGACGTGCTCGCCGGGGCGCTCCCCGCGACGGTCGCCGCCCGCGTCCCGGACCGCGCCGACCGGTTCGCGCTGGTGCACTCCGACGCGATGCGGATCACCGAACTCCCCGGCCCGCCGCCGACCGCGCTGGTCGCCAACCTGCCGTACAACGTCGCCGTACCGGTGCTGCTGCACATGCTGGAGCGCTTCCCGAGCGTCGAACGGGTCCTCGTCATGGTCCAGTCGGAGGTCGCCGACCGGCTCGCGGCGGCGCCGGGCTCCAAGGTGTACGGGGTGCCGTCGGTGAAGGCCGCCTGGTACGCGCGGGTCAAGCGCGCCGGGGCCATCGGCCGGAACGTCTTCTGGCCCGCGCCCAACGTCGACTCCGGGCTGGTGTCGCTGGTCCGCCGGGCGGAGCCGCTGCCGACGAAGGCGACCCGCGAAGAGGTGTTCGCCGTCGTCGACGCGGCGTTCGCCCAGCGGCGCAAGACGCTGCGCGCGGCGCTCGCGGGCTGGGCGGGCTCCGCCGCGGCTGCCGGTGCCGCGCTGACCGCGGCGGGCATCTCCCCGCAGGCGCGCGGCGAATCGTTGACCGTGGAGCAGTTCGCGGCGATCGCCGAGCACAAGCCCGTACGCGCCGCGACGCCCGGTGGCGCGGCCGGCGGCAGCCCCGGCGGCAGCTCCGGAACGCCGCCGTCCGCCGGCACGGCGGCCGATGACACCCCCGGACCGCCTCCGACCGCCGGCACGGCCGGCGACAGTCCGGCGACAGCGGCCGCCGGTGAGGCCGGTGACCGTCCCGAAGCGACACGGCCCGGCGGCGCGGCCGGTGACCGTCCCGAACCGCCGCAGGAGAACGCCCCGTGACCGTGTCCGCCGCCCCCGCCGTCACCGTCCGCGTGCCCGCCAAGGTCAACGCCCAGCTCGCCGTCGGCGGGCTGCGCCCCGACGGCTTTCACGACCTGGCCAACGTCTTCCTCGCCGTCGGCCTGTACGACGAGGTCACCGCCGCCCCGGCCGACGAGCTGACCCTCACGGTCAGCGGCCCGGACGCCGCGCAGGTGCCGCTGGACCGCGGCAACCTCGCGGCCCGCGCCGCCGAGGCGCTCGCAGCCCGGCACGGTGTCGAACCGGACGTCCGGCTGCACATCGCCAAGGACATCCCCGTCGCCGGCGGCATGGCGGGCGGCAGCGCCGACGCCGCCGGGGCCCTGCTGGCCTGCGACGCCCTGTGGGGCACCGGCGCGAGCCGCGCCGAACTCCTCGGCATCTGCGCGGAACTGGGCAGCGACGTGCCGTTCAGCCTGGTCGGCGGCGCCGCGCTGGGCCGGGGCCGGGGCGAACGGCTCACCCCGCTCGACGTCGGCGGCACCTTCCACTGGGTGTTCGCCGTCGCCGACGGCGGCCTGTCCACCCCGGCCGTCTACCGCGAGTGCGACCGGCTGCGGGAGGTGTCCGGCGGCGGCGCGACCACGGCGGACGTCCCCGACCCCGAACCGTCCGCCGCGCTCCTCGACGCCCTGGCCGCCGGGGACACCGACGCGCTCGCCGCCGCCCTGACGGCGGGCGGGTCCAGCAACGACCTCCAGGCCGCGGCCGTCTCGCTGCGGCCCTCGCTGGCGGACACGCTGGCCGCGGGCACCGGGGCCGGCGCCCTCGCCGCCGTCGTCTCCGGATCCGGGCCGACCTGCGCCTTCCTGGCCCGCGACGCGGCGTCCGCCGACGCGCTCGCCACCGCCCTGACCGCGTCCGGAACCTGCCGCAGCGCCCGCCCGGCCACGGCTCCGGCAGCGGGCGCGACGATCCTCCCGGCGGAACGGGGCGTGACCGCGCACTGACCGGCGCCACGGGGCGCCCGGCGGCCGGGAGCCGCCGGGCGGTGCGTACGGCCCTGCCCCGCACGGGCCGGTGCCCCGGGGCCGCGCGCCCGCGATCTGAGTACCGCTACGGATACCGGTGAGTAGCCGGTGCCCGTAGCGTCGTGCGGCATGGAGATCACCGAGAACGGGGACCCGGGCCGCCGGCCGCGGGGCGGGCGGAACGCCGCGGACCGGGCGGGACTGGCCGCGCTCGCCCTCCTGGTGCTGGGCACCGGGGCCTTCGTCGGGCTGCTCGGGCCGCTGCTCGCGATCGCCTGTTCGTCCTGCCAGGACGGCGTCCGCAGCCCCCTGGTGTTCGGCGAGGCGATCGTCGTCATCGCGCGGGCCGTGCTGCCGCTCGCGGTGCTGGGCACCCTGGTGGCGATCTTCCATCCCCGGGGCGGCGCCCGGGCGGGCGGCACCGGACTGCTGGTGCTGGTCCTCATCTTCGTACTGATGCTGTTCCTGGGCCGCTTCGGCGGCTGACCCGCGCGGACGGTGCACCCCGCGGTGGCGACTACCCTGGGCACCGATCGACATCGAGTGCCGCCCGGCGGCACGGAAGCGGGAGCGGAATGGCCACGAACCTCGTCAATCTGGAAGCCGTCGGAAAGGTGTACGGCACCCGTGCACTGCTCGACGGTGTCTCCCTCGGCGTCAGCGAGGGCGACCGGATCGGCGTCGTCGGCCGCAACGGTGACGGCAAGACCACCCTCGTCCGGATCCTCGCCAAGCTGGAGGAGGCCGACGACGGCCGGGTCACCCACGCCGGCGGGCTGCGGCTGGGCGTGCTCACCCAGCACGACTCGCTGGACCCCGCGGCCACCGTCCGGCACGAGGTGATCGGCGACCTCGCCGACCACGAGTGGGCGGGCGACGCCCGGATCCGCGACATCCTCACCGGTCTCTTCGGCGGCCTCGACCTGCCGGGCTTCCCGCAGGGTCTGGACACCGTGATCGGCCCGCTGTCCGGCGGAGAGCGGCGCCGGATCGCGCTCGCGCAGCTGCTCATCGCCGAGCAGGACGTGATCGTCCTCGACGAGCCGACGAACCACCTCGACGTCGAGGGCATCTCCTGGCTCGCCGGACACCTCCGCGCCCGCCGCTCCGCGCTCGTCGTCGTCACCCACGACCGCTGGTTCCTCGACCAGGTCGCCACCCGCATGTGGGACGTGCAGCGCGGCGCCGTGCACGAGTACGAGGGCGGCTACTCCGACTACGTCTTCGCGCGGGCCGAGCGTGAGCGCATCGCCGCCACCGAGGAGACCAAGCGGCAGAACCTGATGCGCAAGGAGCTGGCCTGGCTGCGGCGCGGCGCCCCGGCCCGCACCAGTAAGCCCCGCTTCCGGATCGAGGCGGCGAACGAGCTGATCGCCGACGTCCCGCCGCCCCGGGACACCGCCGAGCTGATGAAGTTCGCGAACTCCCGGCTGGGCAAGACGGTCTTCGACCTGGAGGACGTCACCGTCCGGGCCGGTTCCAAGGAACTGCTGAAGCACCTCACCTGGCAGCTCGGCCCCGGCGACCGCGTCGGGCTGGTCGGCGTCAACGGCGCCGGGAAGACCTCCCTGCTGCGGGCGATGGCGGACGCCGCGTACAGCGACGGCGAACGGCAGCCCGCGGCCGGGCGGGTCAAGGTCGGCCGGACGGTGAAGCTGGCGTACCTCTCCCAGGAGGTCGCCGAACTCGAACCCACCTGGCGGGTCCTGGAGGCCGTGGAGCACGTCCGGCAGCGGGTCGACCTCGGCAAGGGCCGGGAGATGACCGCCTCGCAGCTGTGCGAGAAGTTCGGCTTCACCAAGGAGAAGCAGTGGACCCCGGTCGGTGACCTGTCCGGCGGCGAGCGCCGCAGGCTGCAGATCCTGCGGCTGCTGATGGACGAGCCCAACGTCCTCTTCCTCGACGAGCCGACCAACGACCTCGACATCGAGACCCTGACGCAGCTCGAGGACCTCCTCGACGGCTGGCCGGGCTCGCTCGTCGTGATCAGCCACGACCGCTACTTCCTGGAGCGGACCACCGACCGCGTCCTCGCGCTGCTCGGCGACGCCACCCTGCGGATGATGCCGCGCGGCATCGACGAGTATCTGGAGCGCCGCCGGCGGGTCGCCGAGGCCCAGGCGTCCGCGCCCGCGGCCGTCGCCTCCGCCGCTTCCGGCAAGCAGAAGCCGGCGGGTTCCACGGCGGGCGGCAAGGACGCGCGCGCCGCGAAGAAGGAACTCCAGCGGATCGAGCGGCGGTTGGACCGGATCAGCGAGCAGGAGGCGAAACTGCACGCCGGAATCGCCGAGAACGCCACGGATTTCGAGAAGGTGGCGAAGCTCGACACGGAGCTGCGGGAACTGGCCGCCGAGCGGGACGATCTGGAAATGCGCTGGCTGGAACTGGCCGAGGACGCCTGACCGCGCGGGCAGGCCACGGGCGCGTCACGGGCAGGTCTCAGCTGTTCGATAGCAGTGCGACCGATTCCCTGCGGGGTCCGGCCCGGGTGATAGAAAGAACTCCGCTCGCCCTGCCGTCGGCGGGCGGGTCGTGTCCGATTCACTCCGATCTCAAGGGATTTCCGGGGGATCGCGGGGGAGACAGATCGGGCCATGTGCCCGCGTGAAGAGGAATGCCGATGTCACAGCCGCCCCAGCCGCCCAACCAGCCTCCCGGCTCCGCCGGAGGCGACGACCCGCAGCAGGGCGGCGCGCCCGGGCAGGGATCCGCCCCCGGTTTCGGAGCCCCGCAGCAGCCGTCGCTGGACAAGTCCCCGCAGGGCGACGGGCAACAGCCGGGCGGCCACCCCGGGCAGCTGCCGGGTCAGGCCCCGCCGCCCCCGGCGCAGCCCCCGCAGATGCCCCCGCCCCCGCCCGCCGGCGGCTTCGGTGCCCCGGCCGACCCTCCGCCCGGCGGCTTCGGCGCGCCCACCCCGCCGCCCGGCGACGCCCAGCAGCCGGGATACGGCTATCCGGGCCCGCAGCCCGGTTACGGCTACCCGAGCCCGGACCAGCAGCAGCCCGGTACCCAGCCTCCCGGTTACGGCTATCCCGGTCAGCAGCAGCCGTACGGCCAGCAGCCCTACGGCCAGCAGCAGTACGGCATGTACCCGCCCACCGGCCCGATGCCCGCCCCGGGCGCCCGGCCCGGCGGCCAGGCCGCCAAGCAGCGCATGATGATCGTCATCAGCGCGGTGGTGGCGGTGCTGCTCATCGTGGGCGGCGGCATCTGGTTCGCGAGCAGCGGTGACGACGACAAGAAGGACGAGGCCGGGAACTCCTCCGGCGGCTCGGGCGGTGGCGACAAGGGCGACGCCAAGGGCGGCAGCGGCGGCAACAAGCCGGAGAACGTCAACGGCAAGCTGCTGTACACGGTCCCGAAGCCGGAACTGACGGACGTCACCACGCTGGACGGCCTGTGGGTCACCGACCAGACCTTCGCCAAGGGCTCGAAGGACTCCGTCCTCGGCCTGGACAAGGACACCGGCAAGGAGAAGTGGAAGATCGAGCTGGACGGCCAGCTCTGCTGGTCCTCGAAGCACGCCACCGAGGACGGCAAGGCCGCGGTGGTCTTCCAGGAGGCCAAGATCGGCAAGGACGGCCGGTACCAGCCGTGCAGCCAGGTGGCCCTGCTCGACCTCAACGCGGGCAAGAAGGTCTGGCAGAAGTCCGTCAAGGTCGGTGACGAGTACGTCAAGTTCGACGAGGTGACCATCGGCCGGGGCGTGGTCGCGGCCGGCGGTCTCGACGGCGGTGCCGCCTGGAAGGTCGACGGCGGCAAGGAACTGTGGAAGCCGGACCAGACCTCCGAGTGCGAGGACGCGGGATACGCCGGCGGCGAGGCCCTGGTGGCCGTCCGCAGGTGCGGTTCCTACGACTCCCCGTCGTACGAGATCCAGAAGCTCGACCCGGCCTCCGGGAAGCCGCTGTTCTCGTACGAGGCGCCGGACGGCCTCGAGGGAGTGAGCATCGTGTCCACCAATCCGGTGGTCATCGCCATCCGGGCCGGCGACATCCGGGTCTCGGACTTCATCGCGCTCGACGACAAGGGCAAGATGCGGAGCCGTATCCCGGCCGAGAAGGACAAGTACACGATGGACTGCGACCTCGCGGTCGAGGCCTGCAAGATGATCGCGGTCGGCAACGACTCGCTGTACCTGCCGACGGCGGAGCACGAGAGCCAGTCCGAGGACTACGGCCGGACCAACGAGATCGTCGCCATCGACCTCGCCACCGGCAAGCCCAAGGGCCAGGCCGAGGCGGGTGGCCGGCAGGTGATGGCGCCGCTCCAGATGGACGGCGACAACATCATCGCCTACCAGGAGTCGACGTTCGACCAGGGCGGCCGGGTCGTCAGCATCGACCCGAAGACGTTCAAGCACACGGTCCATCTCAAGAACCCCTCCTCGCAGGTCGACCTGGAGTCCAACTACCGGCTGTCGCTGAGCGTCGAGGCGGTGTACGCCGACGGGCGGCTCTACATGGGCAAGACCATGCTCTCCGAGCGGGATTCGAGCAGCGACCAGAAGGAGCACCTCGCGGTCGTCTTCGGCGCGGAGTGAGCTGAGGGCGGCACAGGCTTTCCCGAAAGGGCCCGGCGGATCTGTCCGCCGGGCCCTTCCCGGTTGCCCGCCGGTGCGTTTCGGCGCGGGCACGGATGCCCCGGCGGACGGACCCGGCCGGTTTCGGTCCCGAATGGCCGGTAATTCGGCATTCCGGCGGCCTTCTCCACAGGAGAGGGCGCGAGACGGCGGGTGAGCGTGTAGCTTCCGGGGGCAAGGGGCCCGGGGGCTTCCGGGGACTGGGGGAGCTCATGGGCGTACGGCTCATCGTCGTGGACGACCACCGACTGCTGGCGGAGGCACTGGCCTCGGCCCTGAAACTGCGCGGGCACCGTGTGATCGCGGCCGCCGCGCCGAGCGGCGGGGCGGCCGAACTCGTGGTCAACCGGGCACCGGAGGTGTGTCTGCTGGGCACCGCGGCGCCCGCGGAGCCGGGCACCTTCGACCCGGTGTTGCGCATCAAGCGGGACCGTCCGCAGGTGGCGGTCGTCGTGCTCGGGCCGGTGCCGAGCCCGCGCGGCATCGCGGCGGCGTTCGCCGCGGGCGCCTCCGGTTACGTACGGCACGACGAGCGCATCGAAGGGGTGGAACGGGCCATGGTGAAGGCCCGTGCCGGTGAGGCGGCGGTGGCGCCGCAGCTGCTCCAGGGCGCGTTCGCGGAACTGCTCAACCCGGTGGCGCAGCCCGACGACGAGGCGACCCGGCTGCTGCGGATGCTCACGCCCCGGGAGATCGAGGTGCTGGTGCGGGTCGCGGAGGGCGAGGACACCCGGGTGATCGCGGCGGGCATGGGCATAGCGCCGAGCACGGCCCGCACCCATGTGCAGCGGGTGCTGATGAAGCTCGGCGTGGGGTCCCGGCTGGAGGCGGCGGCGCTGGCGGCGCGCACCGGACTGCTCGACCGCGCGGCACATGCCGCGCGGGCGGAGCGGGAGCCGGAGGACGCGGGCCGCGGCGCGGTGCCCCTCGCGCGGAACGGCGCGGCGCCGGACACGGGATGACCCGCGTCCGGACACCGCGCGGCGCTCCGGTGCCCCGGCGCTCCGCCGGGCAGGACCCGCCCGGTCCGGCGGGACGGGCCCCGGGCCGGGACCCGTCGTCCCGTCCGCCCCGGGTCAGCCCCGGCCGCTCGTCCCCGGCTCGCCGGCCGGGTCCTCGCCCGGGCCGTCCGGGTCCGCGGGCAGCGGCGGTGTCGGGACGGCCGTCGGGCGCAGTTTGAGCCAGACCAGGAAGAAGACGCCGAGGGCCAGCATGCCCAGGCCGGTCCACAGGTTGATGTTGATGTCCTGGGCCTTCTTCAGGTCGGCTTCGGTGGCGGTCAGCCCGGCGATCGTCACGATCACGCCGTAGACGACGAACAGGCCGCCGATGATGCGGCGTACGTCGAAGAGCCGGGCCGCGGTGGCGGACTCCCGCTCCAGCTCCTCCACCTGGCTCTGGTAGTCACTCTCGTGCTGGTGGTCACTCATGCTGCGGACTTCTTTCCGGTCAGAAGGAGAACGGGATGTAGCAGACGGCCGCGAGGACGATGGCGCCCCAGCCGAGCAGGGCCGGCTTGCGGTACCACGCGTCGTCGCCCTCCGCCGGGAGTTCCTCCATGCCCGGGGACGTCGTGCCGTAGACGAGGCCGGCCAGCGCCGCGGCGGGCTTGGGCTTGGTGACCATGGTGACGACGAGCATCACGACGCCGCCGACCACGAAGGCGACGATCGAGGACACGAAGTTGGCGCCCTGGTCGCTCGGGATGTCCAGCACCCCGCCCTTGTAGAACCAGAAGTAGTTGATCATCGCGGCGACGGTGCCCGTCAGCAGGCCCCAGAAACCGGCGGCCGGTGTGGTCCGCTTCCAGAACATGCCGATGATGAACACCGCGAACAGCGGGACGTTGAAAAACGAGAACAGCGTCTGCAGGTAGTTCATGATGTTGCTGAAGCTGGCGGCGATGAAGGCCGTGCCCATGCCGATCAGCACACCGACCGCGGTGATCACCCGGCCCACCTGGAGGTAGTGCCGGTCGGAGCGGCCCTTCTTCAGGTACGCGGCCCAGATGTCGTTGGTGAAGACGGTGTTGAAGGACGAGACGTTGGCGGCCATACCGGCCATGAAGGCGGCGAGCAGACCGGTCACGGCGACGCCCAGCACACCGTTCGGCAACAGGTCGCGCATCAGCACCGGGATCGCGTCGTTGTACTGGAGCCCGCCCTCGGTCCTGCCCAGCGTCGGCTCCATCACCAGCGCGATCAGCCCGGGCACGACGACGACCATCGGGATGAGGATCTTCGGGAAGGCGGCGATGAGCGGGGTGCGCTTGGCGGCGGAGGCGTTCTTCGCGGACAGGGCGCGCTGCACCTCGGCGAAGTTGGTGGTCCAGTAGCCGAAGCTCATCACGAAGCCGAGGCCGAGGACGATGGTCAGCCAGTTGGCGCCGAGCGGGTTGGCCGAGCCGATGCCGGTGCCCTCCCAGGCGGAGAGGAAGGCCCCGCCCTTGCTCTCGGTGAGCGAGTCGGTGAGTCCGTCCCAGCCGCCGACCCGCTTCAGGCCCACGACCGTGAGCGGGATGAGGGCGGCGAGGATCACGAAGAACTGGAGCACCTCGTTGTAGATCGCCGAGGAGAGACCGCCGAGCGTGATGTACGCGAGCACGAAGAGGCCAGCGACGACGATGGCCACCCACTGCGGCCAGCCGAGGAGCGCCTCCAGCACGATGGCCATCGCGTACAGGTTGACGCCCGCGATCAGCACGGCGGAGACCGCGAAGATGACCGCGCTCAGCAGGTGCGAGGACGGCCCGAAGCGGTGCAGCAGGAACTCCGGGACGGAGCGGACCTTCGATCCGTAGTAGAACGGCATCATCACCAGGCCGAGGAAGACCATGGCCGGGATGGCGCCCACCCAGTACCAGTGCACGGTGTACATGCCGTACTGGGCGCCGTTGGCCGCCATGCCCAGGATCTCGGTGGCACCGAGGTTGGCCGCGACGAAGGCGAGGCCGGTGATCCACGCGGGGAGGGAGCGGCCGGAGAGGAAGAAGTCGAGGCTGGTCTTCACGCTGCGCCGGGCGGCGAAGCCGATCCCGAGCACGACGACGAAGTAGATCGCCAGGATGGAGTAGTCGAGCCAGTTGGTGGGGAGCCGTAGCCCTTCGGCCAGGTAATGCATGGATCACTCTCTTCCGGCGGGCTGGGGGTGGGGCCCCGCGGCGCGCGGTCGGTGCTCTGCAGTTGTCGGTACAGTGCGATTGTTGTCTTGTGGTAAAGCTTGTTGGATTATGTTTAGTGCAGGTTTCGGGCGCAAGCAGCCCGGGCGAAGAACGCCAAGGAGTTCTGGTGAAGAAGACCGCGACCCGTCTCGCGGACGGCCGCGAACTGCTCTATTACGACGCGCGGGACGACACCGTGCGCGACGCGGTGGACCGGCGGCCGCTCGACGCGGTCAACACGGCCTCGGAGATCAGGCGCGACCCGCTGCTCGGTGACGCGGTGGCCGTCGCCTCGCACCGGCAGGGCCGCACCTACCACCCGCCGGCCGACGAATGCCCGCTCTGCCCGTCCCGGGACGGCAGGCTCAGCGAGATCCCGGACGCCGACTACGACGTGGTGGTCTTCGAGAACCGCTTCCCCTCGCTCGCCGGGGACACCGGACGCTGCGAGGTCGTCTGCTTCACCTCCGACCACGACGCCTCCTTCGCGGATCTCACCGAAGCTCAGGCGCGGCTCGTCCTCGACGCCTGGACCGACCGGACGGCCGAGCTGTCCCGGCTCCCCGCCGTCCGGCAGGTCTTCTGCTTCGAGAACCGGGGCAAGGACATCGGCGTCACCCTGGGCCATCCGCACGGCCAGATCTACGCGTACCCCTTCGCGACGCCGCGTACCGAACTGATGCTCCGTTCGCTGGCGGGCCATCAGGAGCGGTCCGGGCGCAACCTCTTCGACGACGTGCTCGCGGACGAGCGGGCGGACGGCAGCCGGATCGTGCTGGCGGGCGAGCACTGGACGGCCTTCGTGCCGTACGCCGCCCACTGGCCCTACGAGGTCCACCTCTACCCGAACCACCGGGTGCCCGACCTGCCCGCCCTCGGCGAGGCGGCCCGCGCGGAGTTCCCCCGGGTCTACCTCGAACTGCTGCGGCGCTTCGACCGGGTCTTCGGGACCGGCGAGCCGCCCACCCCGTACATCTCGGGCTGGCACCAGGCGCCCGTCGCGGGCTGGGAGGGCTGGGACCGGCTCCCGGTGGACCGTGACGCCTTCGCCCTCCACCTCGAGCTTTTCACCATCCGCCGCACTTCCGGCAAGCTGAAGTTCCTCGCGGGTTCCGAATCCGGCATGAACGTGTTCATCAACGATGTGCCGCCGGAGACCGCGGCGGACCGACTGCGAGAGGTTGCGAGCGCGTGAGCGAGAAGAAGTATCTGGTCACCGGAGGCGCCGGCTATGTGGGCAGCGTCGTCGCCGCCCACCTGCTGGAGGCCGGACACCGGGTCACCGTGCTCGACGACCTGTCCACCGGGCACCGCGAGGGCGTCCCGGCCGGTGCCGAGTTCGCGCGGGGCCGCATCCAGGACCTGACGGCGGAGCAGCCCCCCGTGACGCTCGACGGCTCCTACGACGGGGTGCTGCACTTCGCGGCGTTCTCCCAGGTCGGCGAGTCCGTCACGGATCCCGAGAAGTACTGGCGCAACAACGTCGGCGGCACCGTGGAGCTGCTGACCGCCATGCGCGCCGCGGGCATCGGCAAGCTCGTCTTCTCCTCCACCGCCGCCACCTACGGCGAGCCGGAGTCGGTCCCGATCACCGAGTCCGACACCACCGCGCCCACCAGTCCGTACGGCGCCACCAAGCTGGCCGTCGACCACATGATCGCCGGCGCGTGCGCCGCACACGGCCTCGCCGCCACCTCGCTGCGCTACTTCAACGTCGCCGGCGCCTACCGCGCGGCCGACGGCGTCACCTACGGCGAGCGGCACGACCCGGAGTCCCACCTCATCCCGCTCGTCCTCCAGGTCGCCCAGGGCCGACGCGACGCCATTTCCGTCTACGGCGACGACTACCCGACCCCCGACGGCACCTGCGTCCGCGACTACATCCACGTCGCCGACCTCGCCGAGGCCCACCTCCTCGCCCTCGGCGCCGCGACCCCCGGCGAGCACCTGGTCTGCAACCTCGGCAACGGCAACGGCTTCTCCGTCCGCGAGGTCGTCGAGACCGTCCGCCGCGTCACCGGCCACCCGGTCCCCGAGGTCGCGGCCCCGCGCCGGGGCGGCGACCCCGCCGTGCTCGTCGCGTCCGCCGACCGCGCCCGGGACCGCCTCGGCTGGAAGCCCCGCCGCGCCGATCTGGCCGGCATCGTCGCCGACGCCTGGGCGTTCTGCACCGGCCGCGACGCGGACGGCGCCGGGCACACATCCGCCGGTGGCCCCGGACACGGCACCGGGCACGACTCCGGGAACGGCACCGCATGACAGGAGAAGCAGGCGTGACCGAGCAGCTCGAGCCCGCCTTCCGGGACCTCTACGGCACCGGGCCGGAGGGGGTGTGGGCCGCGCCCGGCCGGGTCAATCTGATCGGCGAGCACACCGACTACAACGACGGCTTCGTGCTGCCGCTGGCCCTCCCGCACACCGCCCGCGCGGCCGTCGCCCGCCGGGACGACGGCGTGCTGCGGCTGCACTCCGCCGACGTCGGGGGCGGCGTCACCGAGCTGCGGCTCGACGAGCTGGAGCCCGGCGGCGTCCAGGGCTGGGAGGCGTACCCGGCCGGGGTCGTCTGGGCGCTGCTCGACGCCGGTCACCCGGTCACCGGGCTGGACCTGCATTTGGCGTCCACCGTCCCCACCGGCGCCGGGCTCTCCTCGTCCGCCGCGCTGGAAATCGTCACCGCGCTGGCCGTGAACGACCTGTACGACCTCGGCCTCCAGCGGTGGCGGCTGGCCCGGCTCGCGCAGCGCGCGGAGAACGTCTTCGTCGGCGTGCCCTGCGGGATCATGGACCAGACGGCGTCCGCCTGCTGTACCGAGGGCCACGCCCTGCATCTCGACACCCGGGACCTCGGGCAGCGCCAGGTCCCGTTCGACCTCGCCGCCGAGGGGCTGCGGCTGCTGGTCGTCGACACCCGCGTCAAGCACCAGCTGGGCGACGGGGCGTACGCGAACCGGCGCTCGGCCTGCGAGAAGGGCGCCGCCCTGCTGGACGTGCCCGCGCTGCGCGACATTCCGTACGAGGAACTGGCCGGGGCCCTCGCCCGGCTGGACGACCCGGTCCTGCGTCGCCGGGTGCGGCACGTCGTCACCGAGAACCACCGGGTCGAGGAGGTCATCGGCCGGCTGGAAGCGGGTGACCCGCGCGCCATCGGCCCGCTGCTGACCGCGGGGCACGTCTCGCTCCGTGACGACTTCGAGGTCTCCTGCCCCGAGCTGGACCTGGTGGTGGCGTCGGCGGAGGACGCCGGTGCGCTGGGCGCCCGGATGACGGGCGGCGGATTCGGCGGTTCGGCGGTCGTGCTCGTGGAGGAGGACGGGGCCGAGGAGGTCGGCAGGGCCGTCACGGCGGCCTTCGCGGCCCGGGGGCACCGCGCGCCGCGCGTGTTCACGGCCGTACCGGCGGCGGGGGCGCGCCGGCTGGCGTAGGGACTGGTTCCGCGGGGGTCCGCGGGTTCTGCGGTGCGACGGGGCCGGTCCCAGGGATCCGCCGGGCCGGTCCCATGGATCCTCGGGGCGGCCCACGGACCCGCCGGTGTGCCTGTCCGGGCCCGCGGATCCGCGGGGCGGTTCCACGGATCCGCTGGGGCGGGTCCCGCGGATCAGCCGGGGCGCCTGGCCGCGCCCCGCGGATCCGCGGGGCGCGGCACCGCGTACGCTCCGGCGGGCTCCGGCGGGGCCCGGTGGGCTCCGGCGGGGCCCGGTGGGCTCCGGCGGGCGCGCGGTCCGTGGCCGGGGGCCTGCCCGCGCTCTCTCCTCCGCCCGCCGCTGCCCGCGCCCGGGTTCCTGCCCGATAGGGCTCTTCCTGCCGGTTTCCCCGCCGGCCCCCGGCGGTTCCCCCGGTTGCCGGGGGTTCTCTCCGGAGCCTTGCAACTGCACGGAGCGCACACCGATCCGCCGCCCTCGGAGATCCACACCCTGCCCCCGGCGGCTTCCGAGCGCGGCGCGACCGGCCCGGATGTGGCCGCCGCGACGGACCCTGTTGATTTCTGTCGCTGGATGCAACAGCAAACACAGCAAGAACAGCGAAGGCACGTTCGGGCCCGAACACTTTCGCCAATCCACTTCCCAGGCCGGTCCTTCGCCGTACGCTGATGCACAGCACCGGTGGGGGCCGGTGTTCATTTCAGGGGGCGAGACAGTCGGGTACGGCGCCCGGGGCGGGGTGACATCGCGGCACGGCGGCGGCCGGTCGCGGGACCTCCGCACCGTCAGGGCGGGGGGATCCGCCTCGGGCGTCGTGCCCGCTCTGCCCGTGTCGAGGCATGGGAGTCGCTGTGACACGTATCCGGGTGCTGGTGGTGGACGATCACCGCATCTTCGCCGAGTCGCTGGCCGCTGCGCTCGCCGCCGAACCGGATGTGGACGTGGCGGCGGCCGGCAGCGGGCCCGCCGCGCTGCGTTCGATGGAACGGGCCGCGGCCGAGGGCCGGCGTTTCGACGTGATGCTCGTCGACGCCGACCTCGGCGGTGCCGCCGGGGGAGCGGCCGGCGGTGGCGCCGGTCCGGGCGCCCCGGTGCCGCCGGCGCCCGGAGTGCCCTCCGGCGCTGCCCGCGGCGGTGCCCGCGACCCGGCCGCCGAGGTCGCCCTGGACGGCATGGCCCTGGTCACCCGGGTGCGGGACGCCCGGCAGGGGGTCCGTACGGTCGTGCTGGCCGAGCGGGACGATCCGCGCCGGGCGGCCGCCGCGCTCCAGGCAGGCGCGTTCGGCTGGGTCGCCAAGGACTGCTCGCTGTCCCGGCTGCTGTCCGTGATCCGCGGAGTGCTGCGCGACGAGACCCATCTGCCGCCGGCGCTGCTGACCGGGGTGCTGCGGGAGCTGACGGCGGCCCGCAAGCACCGTACGGAGAGCGAGCGGCTCGTGGAGTCGCTGACGCCGCGCGAGCGCGAGGTGCTGCGCTGCATGGTCGCGGGGCTGGGCCGCAAGGCGGTGGCCGAGCGGCTCTTCCTCTCGCCGCACACCGTCCGCACCCACATGCAGAACGTGCTGGGCAAGCTCGGGGTGCATTCGACGCTGGCGGCGGTGGCGCTGGCCCGGCGGGCCGGGGTCGGCCCGGTGGAGGATCTTCCGGCGGTGGGCAGCGCGGGCTGAGCCGCGCCGCGGGCCGTTCAGCCACTGGGTCGGGGCCGTGTCGGGGGCCGGGACGGGGGCGGGCGGTTCGGCCGCCGGGTCCGGGCCGTCGTGTCCCGGGGCCGGGGCGGGTCCGGGCCGCGCCCGGGGTCCGGTGCCGTGGTGTCCCGGTGCCGGTATCAGCCCGGCAGGTTGTCGAAGGGTGCCGTCAGCTGCCGCAGCAGCCCCGCGAGTTCACCCCGCTGGACCGCCGACAGCTCGGCCAGGATGGCCCGTTCCTGGGCCAGCAGCCCGGCCAGCGAGCTGTCGGCGCGGTCGCGCCCCTCGGCGGTGAGCCGCACCAGCACGCCGCGCCGGTCGCTGGGGTCGGGCAGCCGCTCGACGAGGCCCTTCTTGGCGAGCCGGTCGATGCGGTTCGTCATGGTGCCGGAGGTGACCAGCGTCTGGGTGAGCAGCTGGCCCGGTGAGAGCTGGTACGGGGCGCCCGCGCGGCGCAGCGCGGTGAGGACGTCGAACTCCCAGGGCTCCAGGCCGTGCTCGGCGAAGGCGATCCGCCGGGCCCGGTCGAGATGGCGTGCGAGCCTGCTGATGCGGCTCAGCACCTCCAGCGGCTCCACGTCGAGGTCCGGACGCTCCCGGCGCCACGCAGCGACCAGCCGATCGACCTCGTCCTCCATGCGGATCAGTGTAGTAGGTCTGTCGACATGAAGTCTCTTGATGTCGAGTCTCTTGTCATCAAGAGATAATCGGTGCCACAGTGGGCACCGGTCGGCGCGAGGGCGCTCCGCCGTCCCGCGGCCCGCACCGCACCGACCGTACCCGCCGGCGAGGGGGCTCCATCCATGCACGCGCCCGTCTGGGACCCGCAGCAGTATCTGCGTCACTCCGGCCACCGCGCCAGGCCCTTCCACGACCTGCTCCAGCGGATCCCCGACCCGCCCGCCCGCGGCCGCCCGGCCCGTATCGCCGACCTGGGCTGCGGCCCCGGCAACGTCACCGCCCTCCTCGCCGAGCGCTGGCCCGGCGCGCACATCACGGGGTACGACAACTCCCCCGAGATGCTCCGGCGCGCGGCCGCACACGCCGGGCCCACGCCCGGCGGCGGCAGGATCGACTTCCGCCCCGCCGACGCGGCCGGCTGGGTGCCGGACGAACCGCAGGACCTGATCGTCTCCAACGCCACCCTGCAGTGGGTCCCCGGGCACACCGGGTCGTTCGCCGCCTGGACCGGCGCGCTCACCCCCGGCGGCACCTTCGCCTTCCAGGTCCCCGGTAACTTCGCCGCCCCGAGCCACACCCTGCTGCGCGAGCTGTGCGCCGACGCGCGGTGGCGCGACCGGCTCGGGCCGCGGACGGCCCGGCCGGCCGCCGTGCGCGAGCCCTCGGACTATCTGGCGGTGCTCACCGGCCTCGGCTGCGAGAGCGATGTCTGGGAGACGACGTATCTGCACCTCCTCGAGGGCGCGGACCCGGTCCTGGACTGGGTCAAGGGCACCGCTCTGCGCCCCGTGCTCACCGCCCTGGAGGACGACCCGGACGCCCGGGAGGAATTCCTCGGGCAGTACCGGGACCTGCTGCGCGCGGCCTATCCTCCGGGTCCGCACGGCACGGTCTTCCCGTTCCGCCGCGTCTTCGCCGTCGCCCGCAAGCCCGCCACCGACCAGCAGGAGGTCTGATGCTCGCCGCAGTCGATCACGTCCAGCTCGCCGCCCCGCCCGGAAGCGAGGAGGCCCTGCGCGCCTACTACACCGGTGCGCTCGGCATGACGGAGATCCCCAAGCCGGAACCGCTCGCCTCGCGCGGCGGCTGCTGGTTCACCGCCGGGCCCGTGCAGCTGCACCTCGGCATGGAACCGGACTTCCGGCCCTCGAAGAAGGCCCACCCCGGTCTGCGGGTCACCGGCATCGACGCGTTCGCCGCGCGGCTGGAGGCGGCGGGCGCGAAGGTCGTCTGGAACTCCGAGCTGCCGGGCCACCGGCGCTTCTACTCCGAGGACCCCGCCGGCAACGTCCTGGAGTTCCTGGAGCCGGACGCAGGGTGAGCGGGCGGGCGGCCGGACGTGCGTGAGCCGGACGCCGGGCGGGCCGGACACCGGGGGAGCCGGGTGCGTGAGCCGGACGCCGGGCGGGCCGGACACCGGGGGAGCCGGGTGCGTGAGCCGGACGCCGGGTGAGCCCGGGCCCGCCCGCGGGTGAGGCAGGCTTCCCGGTGAACCCGGCCTCCTGGTGAGCCCGGCCCCCGGTGAGCCCGGCCGCGGCAACGGAGACACCGGCGGGACCGGGCCCGGAAGCCCGGCCCCGCCGGTGTTTTCCCTCTGCTCACGGAGCGCTACGCCTTGCGGTGTCCTATCAGCCGCGGCTTCTGCTCCAGCCCGTCCAGGCCGTGCCACGCGAGGTTCACCAGATGCGCCGCGACCTCGGCCTTCTTCGGCTTGCGGACGTCCAGCCACCACTGGCCGGTCAGCGCGACCATGCCCACCAGGGCCTGTGCGTACAGCGGCGCCAGCTTCGGGTCGAAGCCGCGCGCCTTGAACTCCAGCCCGAGGATGTCCTCCACCTGGGTCGCGATGTCGCTGATCAGCGAGGCGAAGGTGCCGGTCGACTGGGCCACGGGGGAGTCCCGTACCAGGATCCGGAAGCCGTCCGTATACGTCTCGATGTAGTCCAGCAGCGCGAACGCCGCCTGCTCGCACAGCTCCCGCGGATGGCCGGCGGTCAGGCCGTTGGTGACCATCTCCAGGAGTTTGCGCATCTCGCGGTCGACCACGACGGCGTACAGGCCCTCCTTGCCGCCGAAGTGCTCGTACACCACCGGCTTGGACACCCCGGCCTTCGCCGCGATCTCCTCCACCGACGTGCCCTCGAAGCCCTTCGCGGCGAACAGGGTACGGCCGATGTCCAGCAGCTGTTCGCGGCGCTCCTTGCCCGTCATGCGGACCCGCCTGCCCCGTCTGCCACCCCCGGACGCGGGCTTGGACGCGGTCTTGCTCTGCTCGCTGCTGCTTCCATCGATGGCCACGCGGTCAATCATGCCGCCTTGGCGGCATGGTCCTCACGTGAGTTACCGCTCTTGCGCCGGGAGTCGATCCGGGCGGCGCTCGGCCAGCGCACGTCGTACGCCCATCCGGCCTTCTCGAACCAGCGGATCAGCCGGGCGCTGGAGTCGATCTGGCCGCGCTCCACGCCGTGCCGCGCCGACGTCGGGTCGGCGTGGTGCAGGTTGTGCCAGGACTCGCCGCAGGAGAGGACCGCCAGCCACCAGACGTTGCCGGAGCGGTCACGGGACTTGAACGGGCGCTTGCCCACCGCGTGGCAGATCGAGTTGATCGACCAGGTCACGTGGTGCAGCAGGGCCACCCGCACCAGCGAACCCCAGAAGAAGGCGGTCGCCGCGCCCTGCCAGGACCAGGTCACCAGGCCGCCCACCAGCGGCGGGATAGCCAGCGACACCACGGTCCAGAGCACGAACTGGCGGGAGATCCGGCGGATCGCCGTGTCCTTGATCAGATCGGGCGCGTACTTCTGCTGCGGGGTCTGCTCCTCGTCGAACATCCAGCCCATGTGGGCCCACCACAGGCCCTTCAGCAGCGCGGGCACCGTCTCGCCGTACCGCCAGGGGGAGTGGGGATCGCCCTCGGCGTCGGAGAACTTGTGGTGCTTGCGGTGATCGGCCACCCAGCGCACCAGCGGCCCCTCGACGGCCATCGACCCGGCGAGCGCCAGCGCGATCCGCAGCGGCCGCTTCGCCTTGAAGGAGCCATGGGTGAAATAGCGGTGGAAGCCGACGGTGATGCCGTGGCAGCCCAGGAAGTACATGCCGGCCAACAGCCCGAGATCCAGCCAGCTCACCCCCCAGCCCCAGGCCAGCGGCACCGCCGCGACGAGCGCCGCGAACGGCACCGTGATGAAGAGGAGCAGTGTGATCTGCTCGATCGATCTCTTGTTGTCGCCGCCCAGCGTGGCGGACGGAAGAGGGGCGGGATCGGGGGCCTGGGGGGCGTCGATGACTTCGGGACCTGCGGTCATGGGGGTGTACCTCACCGAACGGGGGCATGGCTACGGTTGCGTAACCTACGGCATCGTAAGTATGGCAGTGCTCGCTCTGCGGTCAACAGGGCTGTGGATAACCCGTGCGGCTGGGCACTTATCCTGGGGGCGCCGGACAGCGCGGTCCGCACCCCGCCCGAAGTGCTCATCCATGCAAGGAGCCGCACCTGTGAGCAGTGCCGACCCCACGACAGAGAACAACGCCCCGCTGCGCGCCGACATCCGCCGTCTCGGTGATCTCCTCGGCGAAACACTCGTCCGGCAGGAGGGGCCCGAGCTTCTCGACCTGGTCGAGCGCGTCCGGGCCCTCACCCGCACGGACGGCGAAGCCGCCGCCGCGCTCCTCGGGGAGACCGACCTGCCCACCGCCGCGAAGCTCGTCCGCGCCTTCTCGACGTACTTCCACCTGGCGAACGTCACCGAGCAGGTGCACCGCGGCAAGGAGCTCCGCGCCCGCCGCGCCGCGGAGGGCGGTCTCCTCGCCCGTACGGCCGACCGGCTCAAGGACGCCGACCCCGAGCACCTGCGCGAGACCGTCAAGCACCTCAACGTCCGGCCGGTCTTCACCGCGCACCCGACCGAGGCCGCGCGCCGCTCCGTGCTCAACAAGCTCCGCCGCATCGCGGCGCTGCTGGAGACCTCCGTCGAGGGCGGTGACCGCCGCCGCGCCGACCTGCGGCTCGCCGAGAACATCGACCTCGTCTGGCAGACCGACGAGCTGCGTGTGGTCCGCCCGGAACCCGCCGACGAGGCCCGCAACGCCATCTACTACCTCGACGAGCTGCACGCCGGCGCCGTCGGCGACGTCCTGGAGGACCTCGCCGCCGAGCTGGAGCGCGTCGGCGTCGAGCTGCCGCCCGGCACCCGCCCGCTGACCTTCGGCACCTGGATCGGCGGCGACCGCGACGGCAACCCCAACGTCACCCCCGACGTGACCCGCGAAGTCCTCATCCTCCAGCACGAGCACGGCATCACCGACGCCCTCGAACTCGTCGACCAGCTCCGCGGCCTGCTCTCCAACTCCATCCGCTACACCGGAGCCACCCAGGAGCTGCTGGACTCCCTCGCCCTCGACCTCGAGCGGCTCCCCATCAGCCCCCGCTACAAGCGGCTCAACGCCGAGGAGCCCTACCGGCTCAAGGCCACCTGCATCCGCGAGAAGCTGATCAACACCCGGGAACGGCTCGCCAAGGGCACCCCGCACCAGGACGGCCGCGACTACCTCGGCACCGCCGAGCTGCTCGACGACCTCACCCTCGTGCAGGAGTCGCTGCGGGCCCACCGGGGCGGCCTCTTCTCCGACGGCCACCTCGACCGCACCATCCGCACCCTCGCCGCCTTCGGCCTCCAGCTCGCCACCATGGACGTCCGCGAGCACGCCGACGCCCACCACCACGCGCTCGGGCAGCTCTTCGACCGTCTCGGCGAGGAGTCCTGGCGCTACGCCGACATGCCGCGCGACTACCGCACCAGGCTGCTCGCCAAGGAACTCCGCTCCCGCCGCCCCCTGGCCCCGAGCCCCGCGCCGCTCGACGCCGCCGGAGCCAAGACCCTCGGTGTCTTCGAGACCGTCCGCGACGCCCTGGAACGCTTCGGGCCGGAGGTCGTCGAGTCGTACATCATCTCCATGTGCCAGGGCGCCGACGACGTCTTCGCCGCGGCCGTCCTCGCCCGCGAGGCCGGGCTCGTCGACCTGCACGCCGGCTGGGCCAAGATCGGCATCGTGCCGCTGCTGGAGACCACCGACGAGCTGCGCGAGGCCGACACCATCCTCGACGCCATGCTCGCCGACCCCTCCTACCGGCGGCTCGTCGCCCTCCGCGGCGACGTCCAGGAGGTCATGCTCGGCTACTCCGACTCCTCGAAGTTCGGCGGCATCACCACCAGCCAGTGGGAGATCCACCGCGCCCAGCGCCGGCTGCGCGACGTCGCGCACCGGCACGGCGTACGGCTGCGCCTCTTCCACGGCCGTGGCGGCACCGTCGGCCGTGGCGGCGGCCCCTCCCACGACGCGATCCTCGCCCAGCCCTGGGGCACCCTGGAGGGCGAGATCAAGGTCACCGAGCAGGGCGAGGTCATCTCCGACAAGTACCTCGTGCCGTCCCTCGCCCGGGAGAACCTGGAACTCACCGTCGCGGCCACCCTCCAGGCGTCGGCGCTGCACACCGCGCCCCGCCAGTCCGACGAGGCGCTGGCCCGCTGGGACGCCGCCATGGACGCCGTCTCGGAGGCCGCGCACGGCTCGTACCGCAAGCTGGTCGAGGACCCCGACCTGCCCGCGTACTTCTTCGCGTCCACCCCCGTCGACCAGCTCGCCGACCTGCACCTCGGCTCCCGGCCCTCCCGCCGGCCCGACAGCGGCGCCGGGCTCGACGGGCTGCGGGCCATCCCGTGGGTCTTCGGCTGGACCCAGTCCCGGCAGATCGTCCCCGGCTGGTACGGCGTGGGCTCCGGTCTCCGGGCGGCCCGCGAGGCCGGACTCGACAGCGTCCTGGACGAGATGCACCAGCACTGGCACTTCTTCCGGAACTTCCTCTCGAATGTCGAGATGACCCTCGCGAAGACCGACCTGCGGATCGCCCGCCACTACGTCGACACCCTCGTACCCGAAGATCTCAAGCACGTCTTCGCCACCATCGAGGCCGAGCACGAGCGTACGGTGGAGGAGGTCCTGCGGATCACCGGTGGTGAGAAGCTGCTCGACTCCAACCCGGTGCTCCAGCAGACCTTCGCCATCCGGGACGCCTATCTCGACCCGATCTCCTACCTCCAGGTCGCCCTCCTCGACCGGCAGCGCAAGGCCGCCGCGAGCGGCGAGGAGGCGGACCCGCTGCTGTCGCGGGCCCTGCTGCTGACGGTGAACGGGGTGGCCGCGGGGCTCCGCAACACGGGGTGACCCGCGGTCCGCACCGGCGGGCATGAGGCCGGTCCCGGCACCTTGCGGTGCGGGGACCGGCCTCATGCCATGAGACGGGGTCTTCCGGGGGTGCCGCCTCCGGCTCCGCGCCGGAAACCACGGGACCGGCGCCCGACGGCCCGGCCGGGCAGAAACCGGTCGGGGCGGGCAGGCCGGATCCCGGGCCGGGACAGTCCCGGCGCCAGAAGGGGCTGGGGCCGAAGCCGGTGCCGGGAGGCCAAGAAGGGCCGGGTTTCGGCAGGCGGTCCGCGGAGCCGGAGCCGGAGCCGGGGAGGGACAGCAGGGCTTGGAGCCGGTGCGGGGGCCGGAGCCGCCGCAGAGCCCGGAGCCGGACCGGGCGGAGCCGGCCGTACGAGGCGGGAGCCGGCATCCGGCGGGTCAGAGCGTCAGGAACGCCCCCGCCAGCAGGACGGCGCCCAGCGCGCCCGTCGCCCAGGCCGTGCGGCGCATCCGCAGACCACCCGCCACCACCAGGGCCGCCAGCAGCAGGGAGCCCGCGAACGGCACCCAGGAGTGCAGCACACCGGCCGTCCCGGTCCGCACGACCTCCTCGGTGCCCGGCTTCACCGCCACCGCGAGGCGCTCGCCCTTCTCACTGGTGACCGCCTTGTCGATCGTCACCTCCGGCCGCACCTCCCCGGCCGGGTCGGCCGGGGTGAACGGCCCCGTGCACGTGTCCTGGGAACACGTCTCGATCGTCACGGTGCCGCGTTCCCGGCCCTTCGTGAGCATCGCGTGCTGGGCGCTGTCCCAGGAGGTCCACACACCGGCGACGAGCAGGAGCAGCGCCACGGCCGCCATCAGGGCGTACTTGGAGACCAGCAGCAGGCCGAAGGCGCTCTCCCCCGCGCGCCGCGGCAGGGGACGCTTGGACTTGGTTCGGGCCATGCCCGGGATCCTTGGCCATGGGAAAGCTGTCGGTCAACCTGCGGCCACCGCCTTGGGCGGGAGTGTCCCATAAGGCACCGAACGTGCCCGGGTCAGGTGTTGTACGTACTCTGCGCCCGTTCCAGACCGTCCGTGATCAGCGACTCCACCGAATCCGCCGCCCGGTCCACGAAGTAGTCCAGTTCCTTGCGCTCCGCCGCCGAGAAGTCCTTCAGCACGAACGCCGCCACATCCATCCGGCCCGGCGGCCGGCCGATGCCGAAGCGCACCCGGAAGTAGTCCGCGCCCAGCGACTTCGTGATGGACTTCAGCCCGTTGTGCCCGTTGTCGCCGCCGCCCTGCTTCAGCCGCAGCGCCCCGTAACCGATGTCCAGCTCGTCGTGGATCGCGACGAGCCGCTCCACCGGCACCTTGTAGAAGTCCCGCAGCGCCGTCACCGGGCCGCCCGACAGGTTCATGTACGACATGGGCTTCGCCACCACCACCCGGCGGCCCGCGGGACCCGGGCCGCCCAGCCGGCCCTCGACGACCTGCGCGCGCGAGCGGTGCGCCTTGAAACGGCCGCCCATCCGCCCGGCCAGCAGATCGGCCACCATGAAACCGACGTTGTGCCGGTTCGCCGCGTACTCGGGACCGGGGTTGCCCAGACCCACGATCAGCCAGGGGCTGTCCGCATCGCTCATCTACGTCTCTCCTGCCGGGTGTTCTGGTACAGGCATATCGCAAGAACGGGCGCCGCCCCACCCCGCTCCGTGGAGCAGGGCGGGGCGGCGCCCACGGCACAACGCCGACGGGGAGGCTCAGGCCTCCGCGCCCTCGGCCTCTTCCTCCTCGGACGGGGCCTCGGCCTGGGCGGCGACGACCTGGACCACCACGGTGTCCTCGTCGACCGCGAGAACCGTGCCGGCCGGCAGCTCGATGTCCTTCGCCTGGATCGAGGCACCGGCCTCCAGGCCCTCGACGGAGACGGTGAACGACTCCGGGATGTGGGTGGCCTCGGTCTCGACCGGCAGCGCGTCGAGCATGTGCTCCAGCAGGTTGCCGCCCGGGGCCAGGTCGCCCTCGGTGTGCACCGGGACGTCGACCGTGACCTTCTCGCCCTGGCGGACGGCCAGCAGGTCGATGTGGACCAGGAAGCCGCGGATGGCCTCACGCTGCACGGCCTTGGGGATGACCAGCTCGCTCTTGCCGCCGGCGACGTCCAGACGGATCAGCACGTTGGAGTGCTTGAGGGCCATCATCAGGTCGTAGCTCGGGATCGCCACGTGCACCGGCTCGCCGCCGTGGCCGTAGATGACGCCGGGGACCTTGCCGTCGCGGCGGGTCCGGCGGGCCGCGCCCTTGCCGAAGTCGGTCCGCAGCTCTGCGGGGATCTTGTACTCAGCCATGGCTGCACTCCTCGTAATTCCGCGGCCGCGGCGATCTGCCGCGCCGCTGTGTCCGACGGCCGTCACCCGGCCCACGACAGACCTGCTACGAAGAGCGCGTCGATAACGGACCGCCGCCCCCGGAACGGGTGCGGCCTCCCTCGCCGAGCAACTCCACGAGTCTACCCGGCGGGGAGGCCGCCCAAGAAATCGATCAACCCGGCGTGAGGGGTACGCCCGCGGCGCGACCGGGACGGCCGCGCCGGGCGTCCGGCGTCAGGCCTGCTCGTCGAAGAGGCTCGTCACCGAGCCGTCCTCGAACACCTCGCGCACCGCACGCGCGATCGTCGGCGCCATCGACAGCACCGTGATCTTGTCGAGGTCCAGCTCGCCCGGCGTCGGCAGCGTGTTCGTGAACACGAACTCGCTCACCTTCGAATTCTTCAGCCGGTCCGCCGCCGGACCCGACAGCACACCGTGCGTCGCCGTGACGATGACGTCCTCGGCGCCGTTCGCGAACAGCGCGTCCGCCGCGGCGCAGATCGTGCCACCCGTGTCGATCATGTCGTCGACCAGGACGCACACGCGCCCCTCGACGTCACCGACCACCTCGTGCACCGTGACCTGGTTCGCGACTTCCTTGTCCCGCCGCTTGTGCACGATCGCCAGCGGCGCGCCCAGCCGGTCGCACCAGCGGTCCGCGACCCGCACCCGGCCGGCGTCCGGCGAGACCACCGTCAGCTTCGAGCGGTCCACCTTCGCGCCCACGTAGTCCGCGAGGACCGGCAGCGCGAACAGATGGTCCACCGGGCCGTCGAAGAATCCCTGGATCTGGTCCGTGTGCAGATCCACCGTGAGAATCCGGTCCGCGCCCGAGCACTTGAGCAGATCCGCGACGAGCCGCGCCGAGATCGGCTCCCGGCCGCGGTGCTTCTTGTCCTGACGGGCGTAACCGAAGAAGGGCAGGATCACGGTGATGCTCCGGGCCGAGGCCCGCTTGAGAGCATCGATCATGATCAGCTGCTCCATGATCCATTTATTGATGGGAGCCGTGTGGCTCTGCATCAGGAAGCAGTCCGCGCCGCGCGCCGACTCCTCGTAGCGGACGTAGATCTCACCGTTGGCGAAGTCGAACACCTTCGTCGGGACCAGGCCGACCCCCAGCTGGTAGGCGACCTCCTCGGCAAGCTCGGGGTGGGCGCGGCCGGAGAAGAGCATCAGCTTCTTCTCGCCGGTCGTCTTGATCCCGGTCACAGCACAGTCTCCTTGCCAGCGACAAAAATCTCAGGGGGCACTTTGTGTGCAGTTCTCACGGTACGCCCCGCACGGCGTACCCCAGCACGCTCTACTCCTCGTCGCCGTCCTCACGGCGAGCTGCGGAAGCGGCCTGCGCGGCGGCGCTTCCGGGGCGCTTTCGGGCCACCCAACCCTCGATATTCCGCTGCTGGCCGCGTGCCACGGCCAGCGAACCCGGGGGTACGTCCTTGGTGATGACCGAGCCCGCCGCGGTGTACGCGCCGTCCCCGACCGTGACAGGAGCCACAAACATGTTGTCCGAGCCCGTCTTGCAATGTGAGCCGATCGTCGTCCGGTGCTTGCTCTCACCGTCGTAATTCACAAAGACGCTCGCGGCGCCGATGTTCGTGTACTCGCCGATCGACGCGTCGCCCACATAGGACAGATGCGGCACCTTCGTGCCCTCGCCGATCTCCGCGTTCTTCATCTCGACGTACGTCCCGGCCTTTGCCTTGCGGGCCAGCCGGGTACCCGGCCGCAGATAGGCGTACGGGCCCACGGAAGCCTCCGGTCCGATCTCGGCGCCGACCGCCACCGTGTTGACCACCCGGGCGCCCGGGCCGACCGCGGTGTCCGTCAGCGTCGAGTTCGGCCCGACCTCCGCGCCCGCCGCGACGCGCGTGGCCCCGTGCAGCTGCGTCCCCGGGTGCACGACCGCGTCCGGCTCGAACGTCACCGACGCGTCGATCCACGTCGTCGCCGGGTCGACCACCGTCACACCGCTCAGCATCGCGGCCTCCAGCAGCCGCAGGTTCAGCAGCCGGCGCGCCTCCGCCAGCTGCACCCGGTTGTTGATCCCCAGGATCTCCCGGTGGTCGGCCGCCACGGAGGCCCCGACCCGGTGCCCGGCCTCGCGCAGGATGCCCAGCACGTCCGTGAGGTACTCCTCACCCTGGCTGTTGTCCGTACGCACCTTGCCCAGCGCCTCCGCCAGCAGCCGGCCGTCGAAGGCGAACACCCCGGAGTTGATCTCGCCGATCGCGCGCTGCGCGGCCGTCGCGTCCTTGTGCTCCACGATCGCCGTGACCGAGCCGTCGGCCGCGTCCCGCACGATCCGCCCGTACCCGGTGGAGTCCGGCACCTCGGCCGTCAGCACCGTGACGGCGTTCCCGTCGGACTCGTGCGCCGCGGCCAGCCCCCGGAGCGTCTCCCCGGTCAGCAGCGGGGTGTCCCCGCAGACGACGACCACGGTCCCCTCGGCCGGGGTGCCGTCTCCGGCCAGTTCCTCCAGCCCCATCCGGACCGCGTGGCCCGTGCCGTTCTGCTCGTGCTGCACGGCGGTGCGCGCTCCGGGGTCGATCTCGGCGAGATGGCCGGCGACCTGTTCCCGGGCGTGGCCGACGACCACGACGAGGTGCTCCGGCTCCAGCTCCCGGGAGGCGGACACGACATGGCCGATCAGGGAGCGGCCGCAGATCGGGTGCAGGACCTTGGGGGTCGCCGACTTCATGCGGGTGCCCTCACCCGCGGCGAGGACGACGACGGCTGCCGGGCGGTTGACGCTCACGGGTGTGCCCTTCGGCTTCGAGTGGTGGACACCCGCAGGATACCGGTGCGTTTTCGGCCCGAAACGCGCGCGGGCCCCGACCGTGCGGCCGGGACCCGGTATGGGGGAAGTTGAGCTCCGCCGCCAGGACTCGAACCCGGACTTAGGCCACCAAAAGACCCAGTGCTGCCGATTACACCACGGCGGATCGCAGATCAGGCCAGACCGGACGCCTGGCCCGGCGCCGATTTGGCCGACACCACTATGCCGCACCACCAGCCCTCGATGCGACGGTACAGGTCGGCTGAGCCGCGGACACGGACGACCAGGCAGCCGTGGCAGCCGCTCCCGGCATTCTTCCGGACGGTCTTGGGGCTGTGCTTCTCCAGGGTCGTCTTGCCCAAGGTGCGCACGTCCGTCTTCGTGAGGTCGGCCCGGAACTGTTCTGCGGCGGGCATGTCGGCGCTTCCGTGGATCAGCACCCGGTACCTCAGACGGTCGGGTTCGACACCGAGAAGCTCCGGCCGGGCCAGATACACGATGATCATGTCCGGGTCGCTGTTCACGAAGGTCACGGACTCCCGGATCCGGCGGGCCTTGCTCTTGCTGCCTTCGGCCCAGTGGAGGCCGACCCCGAGGAGGAACAGTTCCCGGTCCGTCATCCGGCCGATCTCCTCGGCCGCGCCGCGCTTCGTCTGTTCTCGTACGCGGTCCCTCTCCTGCCGGTACGGGCCCCACCGGGCCTCGTTCGTGCGGCGGAGCCGCTCAGGCGGTGTCGGGGGCGCCGGCAGGTCGCGCACCCGGAGCGACACCGATCTTCGACACCCCCAGTTCCGCGACGATCCCGTCGCACGTCCTGCCCGCGCGCCGCAGGTCCCTGGCGCGCTCCCGCATTTCCGTCTCGGCTTGGACCATGGGTCCGGCGTGGTCGCCGACCAGTGCGAACGAGGCGAAAGCGTGGTCGATTCAGCAGTTCGTGTGGAAGTCGTGGAAATCGACTCTGTTCGAACCGTGCCCGTGTGGCCGACCGGGCCGGAAAAACCGTGGCGTGCGCCCGTAGGGTGGACGTTATGACCACAACGGGGGTAAGGGCCGCGGAAGCGGCCGGGCAGGAGGACGCGCCGCCGCCGGGGCCGTGGTGGTGGGCCCGGCGGCGGAGCATGGTGCTGGACGTCGTACTGGCGCTGGTGTCGGTCGTCGAGTGCGCCGTGGAGGGCGTGGCGTTCGCGGACCAGGCGGGGATTCCGGTGGCGCCGGCGGTGCTGCTGGGGGTCGTCTCGGGGGCGACGCTGCTGCTGCGGCGCCGGTGGCCGGCCGCGGTGGTGCTGGTGGCGGTCGCCGTCACACCGGCGGAGATGGGCTTCCTGCTGGGCGTCGTCGGCCTCTACACGCTCGCCGCGACCGAGATGCCCCGGCGCATCGTCGCCGCGCTGGCGGGGATGTCCCTGATCGGGACGCTGCTGGTGACCTTCATCCGGTTCCACCAGGACTTCCAGAGCGAGGGGTACACCCCGCCGGGCTGGGTCATGGTGCTGACCTCGATTCTCATGTCGCTGGGCCTGACGGCGCCGCCGGTGTTCCTGGGCCTGTACGTCGGTGCGCGGCGGCGGTTGGTGGAGAGCCTGCGGGAGCGCGCGGACGGTCTGGAGCGGGAGCTGTCGCTGCTCGCGGACCGGGCCGAGGAGCGCGCCGAGTGGGCGCGGAACGAGGAGCGGACCCGGATCGCGCGGGAGATGCACGACGTGGTGGCGCACCGGGTCAGCCTGATGGTCGTGCACGCGGCGGCGTTGCAGGCGGTGGCGGTGAAGGACCCGGAGCGGGCGGCGAGGAACGCCGGGCTGGTGGGGGACATGGGACGGCAGGCGCTGACGGAGCTGCGGGAGATGCTGGGTGTGCTGCGGTCGGGGCCGGAGGACGCTCCGGCCGGGGCGGCGGGCGGGGGGCGTGCCGCCGGTGGGCCGGAGGGGGAGCCCGGCGCCGGGGCCGCCGTGCCGGGTGGCGCGGGCGGGGCCGGTGCTCCGGGTGTACGGGGCGAACCGGGCGACCCGGGCGGACGGGGCGTGCGGGGCGGACGGGGCGAGGGGGCGCCGGGAGCGTCGGCGTTCCCGGACCCGGAGCCCCGTGGGGCGGGGCAGCCCCGGGATGCCGGGGAGGCCGGGGGAGCCGGGCAGGTCCGGAACGGGGCCGAGCCGTTCGCCGCGGAGCCGGGCGAGGGGCCGGGGCTGGCGGACCTGGAACTGCTGGTGGGCCAGTCGCGGCAGGCGGGGATGGCGGTGGAGCTGGCCGTGGAGGGGGACGGCCGGGGGTATGCGGCACCGGTGGAGCAGACGGTGTACCGGGTGGTGCAGGAGGCGCTGACGAACGTCCACAAGCACGCGGCAGGCGCGAAGGCGCTGGTGCGGCTGGCGCACCGGGAGGAAGAGGTCGCGGTGCTGGTCGAGAACGGCCCGGCGGGTGCCGGGGGCTCGGACGCCCGGCTGCCGAGCGGCGGGAACGGCCTGCTGGGGATGCGGGAGCGGGTGAGGGCACTGGGCGGGGGCTTCGTGTCGGGGCCGACGGAGGCGGGCGGTTTCCGCGTCTCGGCGGTGCTGCCCGACCGCACGGGCTGAGAGCCCGGCCCGTGTTCGTTCCTGCCGGTTCCCGGGGCATGCTCGGTCCGGTCGGTCCGGTCGGCCCGGGGCCCGGTGCGCGTCGCGGCGGGCTGTGAGGGAAGTCGTGGCGGGCCGTGGGGGGGAGTCGTGCGGGCCCGCGGGGCGGGCCCCGTGAGCGGTGCCGGGGCCCGTGCGCCGGTGCGGAGACCGCGGGGCGTACGGGCCCGTGGCGGGGCGTACGGGCCGCGGCGCCGGTGGACCGGGGCCGCTCCGTCAGTCCTCCGCGGGCGGTGCCGGTGCCGGAGTCGGTACGGAGCCGGCTTCGCGGTCGGTGGCACGGTCGGTGACCCGGCCGGTGCCGGGGTCGGTGCCGCGGCCGGCTTCGCGGTCGGTGGCGCCGCGGCCGGTGAGGGACGCCAGGCTGGCGCGGATGTGTTCCATCTGGCCGCGCATCTCTTCCCGGCGGGTGGTGTGGTCGCGCAGGATCCGTTCGGTCTCGCGTTCGACGCGTTCGCGGCGGGCATGCGCGTGGGCCAGGATTTCGGAGGCGTGGGCCTCGGACTCGTCGCGGTCGCGGCGGGCGGCCTCCTCGGCCTCGGTGCGCGCGCGGCGGGCGTCGGCGAGCACCTGCCGGGCCTGCTCGGTGAGTTCGGTGGTACGGGCTTCCACGGCGTCGGCGGCGGCCGCCAGCTCGCGGTCGGTCTCCTCGCGGCGGGCGGTGAGTTCGCGTTCCTGGGCGGCGAGGAGTTCGGTGGTCCGGCGGCGGGTCTCCTCGAGGGCGGCGTTGGCCTCGTCGCGCTGCCGCGCGGCTTTCCGGCGGGCGGCGGCGAGGGCGTCGTCGGCGATCTGCCGGGCGGCGGCCTCGGCCTGTCCGGCCCACTGCTCGGCCTCGCCGCGCACCCGCCCCGCGTGCTCGCGGGCGGCTTCGCGCAGGGCCGCGGCGGCCGCTTCGGCCTTCTCGCCGAGATCGCGGGCCGCGCTCTCGGCCCGGTCGCGGAGGTCGGCGGCCTCGGCCTCGGCGGCGCCCAGGATCTCCTGGGCGCGGGGGCCGAGGGAGGCGTAGTCCTGCGGGGCGAGGCGGCTCACGGCCTCGCGCAGCCGGGCGGCTTCGGCGGCGAGTTCCTCGGTCCGTGCGGTGAGCGCGGCGGCGCGGTCCAGGGCCTGGTCGCGGCTGGCGGTCAGGTCCCTCAGCGCGCGGTCGACCTGCTCGGGCCGGTAGCCGCGTTCGCGGCCGCGGACCGTGGTGAACCCGTCGGGTGACACGGCGGAACTGGCACTCATGCCTGGAGCCCTTTCGTCCGAGGTGAAGCGCGTCCGGGAGGGAGCGCGTCCGGGGTGAAGCGGTATCCGGCGTACATCTTTCTTGATCGGAGTGAACTGCCCATAACGCGACACTCCGCCCGTCCGTCCGCTCAAGGATGCGTCATTTGGCGGCGAAAGCCGGAATCGGCCGGTCCTGGCGGAGGGCGGTGAAGAGCTGGTCGGCCCGCCGCCGGTCCCAGAGCACGACGTCCCCGGCGCTGCCCGCGCCGGTGGTGCCCGCGACGGGCACGGTCGTGGTGCTGCCGCGTCCGCCGGCGGTGTTCTGCACGGCGGCGCCGAGCGTGCCGAGGTCGTGCACGGCCGTGCCCCGGTCGACGGTGACGGCGGCGAGGGCCGCGTCGGTGGCCGGTACCAGGGTGAAGGGATTGAGCAGGACGGAGGGCCCGAGCGCCTTGTCGGCGAGGGCGCCGATGAGCTGCCGCTGGCGTTCGGCGCGGCCGAGGTCGCCGGCGGGGTCGGTGTAGCGGGCGCGGACGAAGGCGAGCGCCTCGGTGCCGTCCGTCGTGCGGCAGCCGGCCGGGAAGTCCGCTCCGGACCGGGGGTCGCGCAGGGGCTCGTCCAGGCAGATGCGGACACCGCCGAGCGCGTCGACGACCTCGGTGAAGCCGAGGAAGTCCACCTCGGCGTAGTGGTCGAGGCGGAGGCCGGTCGCCTCCTCGACGGTGCGGCTGAGCAGTTCCGGGCCGCCGAGCGCGTACGCCGAGTTGATCTTTCCCCTGCCGTGGCCGGGGATCGGGACGTACGAGTCGCGCGGAAGGCTGATCAGATACGGGCCGTGGGCGCCCCGGTGCAGGAGCATGAGGCTGTCGGTGTTGCGCTCGCCGCCGCCGCCGACGTGCAGGTCCTCGCGCTGCTCGGGGGTGAACCCGGAGCGGCTGTCGGAGCCGATGAGGAGCCAGGTCGTGCCCTTGCTCTCGGCGGGGCGCCCGGCGTAGCCGGTGAGCGCGGAGGTCTGGCGGAGCTGGGTGCCGGCCCAGATGTAGAGGGCGAGACCGCCGGCGAGGACCAGCACGACGAGGGCGAGCAGGGCGAGGAGGATCCGGCGGGGCCATCCGCGGCGGGCGGCGCGGCGGGCGCGCCGGGCCTCGCGGCGGCGCGTGCGGCGGTGGGCCCGGTGCAGTGTGGTGGTGCCGCCGGGCGCGGGGTTCGGGGGGCCCGGCCGGCGGCCCCGCGGGCCGGCCGGGCCGCCGGGGTTCGCTGGCTCGCCCATGGAACGAACGTGACACAACGGGCGTGCGGCCGCGAGGTGGCGGTGGGCGGTGGGGCGGCGACATGGCGGTGGGCGGCGGGAGGCCGCCGCGCTCCGTGCCGTGAACGGCGCCGGGGGCCCGGACGCGGGGCCCCTGGGCGGTGTGAGGGGCCCTGGGTGGTGCGAGGAGCCGTGGGCGGGCGGCGGCGCTGTCGGGGGTGCCGTGGTCCGGGGTGTCCCTCTCTGGGCCGGGCTCGCCAAGCGGCTGGAGGAGGTCTGGCTGCCCGGCGAGGACGACCCCGTCGTGCTGCCCCGCTCCAGCGAGGGCCTGTATCTCCTCCAGCGGGTCGGGCCCGGTGGGTCAGGGCGGCGGGCCCAGTGGGTTTCGGCGGCGGACCCGGCCGGTTTCGGCGGCGGGCCCGGCCGGTCACGGGCCGGTGCCGGAAGGTGCCGGGCGAGGTCGGCCGGTGCCGGGCCCCGCGGGTGCCGGGCGCCCCGCGGATGCCGGGGCGTCCTTCCGGGCCGGGGGCGGCCCGGCCTGTGGGGCGCCTGGCCTGTGGGTGCGTCGGCCCGTGGGTGTCCGGCTCGGGTGTCCGGTTCGGGGGCCGGTCCGTGGGTGCTCGGTTCGGGGGCCGGGCCGGTCCGTGGGTGTCCGGCTCGGGTGGTCGGCCTGCGGTGCCTCTCCGGTCCGGGGGCCTGTGCGGTCCGGGGGGCCTCTGCGGGTCGGTGGCCCTCTCCGGTTCGGGGCCTCTGCCGGTTCGGGGTGCCCGACTGGTCGGGGTGCCCCTCTGGTGCGGGGCGGCCTGTGGTTGGGGTTGCCCCGGTCGTCCGGGTGCCGGGGGCGGGCCCTCCGGGAGGGGGTCTTCCACCGCATGTTTACGGCCGCCTGAACGGTGTGCGGAGACGGTCACCCTTTTTCCGCGGCCACACATACAGGTAAGCGTGGAAGACCCCCTCCCTCCGGGTCCACCCCCTCACGTCCGTCGTGGGCCGCGGCTGCCGGACCATCTCGTCGGTGGATTCGGTGGATTCGGTGGATTCGGTGGCGGGGCCGTGGAAGGTCTCGACGCCCCGGGCGCGGCGGTTGCGGGTTTGCGCCCGGAAGGGGCCGTCGAGTCCGAGCCGGGCGGCCGGGGTCAGGCGGTGGCCGGGGTCAGGCGGGGTGGCCGGTCGCCGGTGACGAGGGTGACCAGGGCCGCGTCGAAGGTGGGGCCGAGGTACCAGTCACCGGTGTGGTCCAGGCTGTAGACCCGGCCCTCGGTGTCGATGGCCAGGACGGCCTGTCCGGTGCCGGGGCCCTCCGGTCCGGGCGTCTCCTCGCCGAGCGGGCAGATCTCGGTCTCCAGGGCGCGGCCGAGGTCGGAGAGGGTACGGGCGAGATGCAGTCCGCACATGGGGTCGAGCAGCACCGGGGTGGGCGCGATGTGCCGGCCGGGGCCGGTCCCGGCGATGTGCAGCCCGCCGAACTCCGCCCAGACCTCGACCGCCGCGGGGAAGACCGCGTGCCGGTGCCCGGCGGGGGAGACGTGGGCGCGCAGCGCGTCGGCCCAGATCTCCGCCTGTCTTATGTCCCAGCGTCCGGGCTGCCAGCCGGTCTTGCGGAGCGCGGCGTCCACGGCCACGGGGAAGCGGTCGGTGGCCGCGCGGTCGAAGGCGTTCACCGTCAGCTCCTGTCGGTGTCGGAGGTCGTGGGGTCGACGGCGCGTACGCCGAAGTGCGCCAGCAGCGGGGAGCAGGACCGGCAGGGCGGCGCGTAGCTGCCGTGCCGCGGGTCGCCGTCCTCGCGGATGTGCCGGGCGGTGAGCTTCGCGTGCTTGAGGGCGCGCCGTGCCTCGCCGCCGGTGAGCGGCTTGCGGGAGGCGCGCTTGCCGCGGGAGCCCTCGACGGTGGTGAGGTAGCGGGAGAGCAGCAGGGCCTCGGGGCAGCGGCCGGTGAAGCGTTCGCGCCGGTCGGTGCCGAGGGTGTCGAGGAAGTCCTGGACGAGCGGGTGCAGTGCGGGTGGCCGGTCGGTGCGGCCGGCCGTGGCGGTGAGGGTCTCGCCGCGTACGGAGAGGGCCGCGGCGACGGCGGGCAGGATGCCGTCCCGGCGGTGCCGGAGGGCGGGCGGCCGCCCGGTGCCGACCGTGCTCCAGCTCAGTCTCGGGTCGCCCGGTGGTGTGCCCGGAAGGTCTTGTGTGGCGCTCATGCGGTGCTTCCCCTCCTTGCATCCCCCCGAGTTGCTGGGACAGCCTGCCAAACCCTCGTGCTGTTGCGGAAGTCTGATCATGTCTGTGCGCGAGTCGCTCCACAGCAGGTCACCGGGGGGTGACGGGAGGTCACCGGGGTGTGGGCGGATACACCGGAAAGAGGTGTGAGGGGGCCTCGGGGACGGAAAAGTGACCGTCATGGGTACACGTATTCAGCACGTTGCCGCCGTAGCCGTCGCCGTGCCCGTGCTGGCGCTCACCGCCGCGTGCAGCGGGGGCGGAGACGGGTCCGGTGACGGCGGGGCGAAGGACAAGGGCACGCCGGGGGCGGCGCGGGACGGCGCCGGGGCGGGCGGCGGGGGTGCGGCGAAGGGCGGCGTACCGCCGCTGAGCACGGCGGAGCTGGAGTCGGCGCTGCTCACGAAGGGTGATGTGCCGGGCTGGACGACCGGCTCGGCGGACGCGGACGCCATCGTTCCGAAGGAGCGGTTCGGTACGGACCGGGAGGCGTGCGCGCCGGTCGCGGACGTCCTCAGTTCCGAGCCGAAATACGCCCGAACGGCCTACACGAGCGGCAGCCTCGTCAAGGGTGGCGCGGCCGGGGGCGGGACGGTGCACTCGGTCCTGCTGGCGGCTCACGAGCGGGGCGAGGCCGCGAAGTGGCTGACGGAGCTGCGCGGCGCGGTGCGGTCCTGTGACGCCTTCACCGGAACCGGCGGCGCGGGCGGACCGCGGTACGAGGTGGCGCCGGAGGACCCGGGGGCGCCCGCGGGCGACGACTCGGTGGCCTTCCGGCTGACCGGTGCGGGGGACGCCTCGGACCTCGTCGTCACCGTCGTCCGCACCGGCGCCAACACGGCCTCGTATCTGTCGTTCGGGGTGGCGGACACCCCGGAGCCGATCGAGCGGAAGGTCGCGGTCCGGCAGCACGAGAAGCTGGTCGAGGCGGCGGCGGGCTGACAGCCGGACGCCCGCGGGACCCGCGCGGGCCCGCGGTCCGGGCGGCCCGGGGGCCGGGGACCGGGACGGGACCGGCGTCCCGGGCAGCGCATAGGCTGTGCCCCATCAGCCGTACGCAGCAGGGGGCAACCGCCATGACGACAGGTCGGCTCGGGCACGAGGCCGCGCCACCGAACACGGCCTACGCCGGGCAGGTCGTGCACTTCCCGGATCCGGTCCGTGCCGCCCGGCACCCCAGAGGGGTACGCGTCGACGAGGCCGGTTACCCGGACTTCTCGCCCTACGCCCGGGCCGCCGCGGAGATCGCCGACCCGCCGGAGGGCTTCGGCGTGGACGAACTGCGGCTGACGGACCTGGTATCGGCGAACGCGGCGCTGCGGGCCGCGGGTCACGAGCTGTGGGACAGCCTGCCGCCGGTGGCCACCCCGCACGGCTGGACCTGGCACCACGTGCCGGGCAGCCGCCGGATGGAGCTGGTCCCGGTCGAGGTGAAGGCACTGCTGCGGCATCACGGCGGGCTGGCCACGGCCGCCGTCGACCAGGAGAAGCGCGGCACCCGGCCGCTCCAGGAGACCCGGCCCGCGCACTTCGGGCTGCCGAAGGGCGCGCTGTCGGTCGGCGAGAGCCAGGTCCTCGGCGTCGAGGAGGACCTGGGCTATCGGCTGCCGGGCGCGTACCGCGCGTTCCTGAAGGCGGCGGGCGGCTGCGCGCCGGTCGGGGTGGCGCTCGACGCTGAGTTGGGGCTGCTGATCGACCAGCCGTTCTTCACGGTCCGCGACGAGGCGGCCGTGAACGATCTCGTGTACATCAACAAATGCCTGCGCGACCACCTCACCAAGGACTACCTGGGCGTGGCGTTCGTCCAGGGCGGTGTCCTCGCGCTGAAGGTGCGTGGGGAGGCGATCGGGTCGGTGTGGTTCTGCGCGTACGACGACGCGCGGGACCGTGACGGCTACACGGTCCGGGAGCGGGTGGAGAAGCTGCTGCTGCCCTGCGGCGACGACTTCGACGACTTCCTGCAGCGGCTGGCGGGCAGCCCGCCGGAGCTGGAGACCGTGGCGAACCTGATGGTGGACGGCGGCTTCGCGTACGCCGTTCCGGTGGAGGGGTGAGGCCGCGATGGTGACTTTTGCGCAGGCGCAGGAGCGGGCGGAGCACTGGGTCAACGGCGAGCTGCCCGCGTATCAGCACCGTGAGGTGCGGGTGCGCGAGTTCGACCTGGGCTTCGTGGCCTGGGCCGAGGACCGCGAGGACGGGCCGACGTCGGACGGCGGCCGGGCCCGGCTGGTCATCGCCCGGGACAGCGGCGACGTGACCCTCTGGCCGGGGCTGCCGGTGGGCGAGGTCATCCGCCGTTACGAGGAGGAGTACGGGGCGCGGCCCGAGGAGGCGGACCCGGACGGCGGGCAGGAACCGCCGCCGCGGGTGGACCTGGAGGCGACCTCGTTCCTGCTGACGCCGCCGCAGTGGCTCCAGGACGCGGCCGACCAGATCGGCATCCCGGACCGGCGGCAGGGCGCGGGCCCGGCCGGCCGGTCCGGTGCCGGGGCGGGGACGGGTTCCGTGTCGTCGTCCGGGGCGACGGCTTCCGCTCCGGGTGGGCCCGCCGGTTCCCCGGTGTCCGCCCCGGCCGGTGGTTCCGGTGCCTGGCCGGACGCCCGGGGGTCCGGCTCCGCCGGGGCGTTCCCCGGCGGGCCCGGCGACCGGGAGCCGACGGCGCGGGACGGTGTGCCCTCCTCGGCGCCGGGCTCCGGGGCCGGGCCGGCCGCGCCCGCGGCGTCGGGTGGCTCCGGCGGCCCGGCGGTGCCTTCCGAAGGCACGCCGTGGGCGGGCACGGACACCGCCGGGGCCGGTGACGAGGGCTCCGTCGATCTGCCCGCGACCGTCTTCGCGCCGCCGCTGGTCGGGGCCGACGACGAGGACGACGGCGGCGGAACGCGGTCCGGTGTCTCCGCCGACGCCAAGACCGAACTCATGTCGGGCGGCAGCAGCCTGCCCCGTACGCGGCTGTCACCGGCCCTCGACGCACCGGGCCCGGACCAGGGCTCGGCCCCGGGTGCCCCGGCGGCGCCCGGTGCCCCCGGGCCGCAGGGTGCCCCGGGTCCGCAGGGTGCCCCCGGTCAGCCCGGTCAGCCCGGTCAGCCCCCCGGTCAGCCCGGTCAGCCCGGTCAGCCCGGTCAGCCCCCCGGTCAGCCCGGTCAGCCCGGTCAGCCCGGTGCTCCCGGCCGTCCCGTGCCGCCCGGTGCCGGTGACATCGCCGACGCCGAGACCAGCCGCGCCACGCCGCCGCAGCCTGCCGGTACGCCGCCTCCGCCGTCCGGTCCGGGCGCCCCCGGCACCCCGGCGGGCGGTTACGTGCCGACCCAGCTGGTCTCGCAGCTCGGCCCCGAGGGCCCCGGTGAGCCTGCCGCCCCCGGCGCCCCGGGCACGCCGCCGCCGGGGGCCGCTCCTTCCGGTGCTCCGGGTGCTCCGGGTTCGTCCGGTGGCGGTGACGCGCACTACGCGGCGACGATGCTG
>NZ_WHPN01000421.1 GCF_009735685.1 Streptomyces lycii
GGGCGGCCGGCTAACACCCGGCCCGTCCCCGCGCCCCCGGCGGGCCGGGCCCGGCCCGCGTGCCCTCCTCGGAACGGGCCTCCTGGCGTCCGTATGCTGAAACCATGAGCACACCTGCGTCCTTCGATCGCGGTCACACCGACGATCTGATGTCGTTCCTCGCCGCCAGCCCCTCGCCGTACCACGCCGTGGCGAACGCCGCCGCCCGGCTGGAGAAGGCGGGATTCCGGCAGGTCGAGGAGACCGCCGAGTGGGACGCGACGCCGGGCGGGAAGTACGTGCTGCGCGGTGGCGCGATCATCGCCTGGTACGTGCCGGACGGCGCCGGCCCGGCCACCCCGTACCGGATCGTCGGCGCGCACACCGACTCGCCGAACCTGCGGGTCAAGCCCGTCCCGGACACCGGCGCGCACGGCTGGCGGCAGATCGCCGTCGAGCTGTACGGCGGGACGCTGCTCAACACCTGGCTCGACCGCGATCTCGGGCTCAGCGGGCGGCTGACCCTGCGCGACGGGTCGACGCGGCTCGTCAACGCCGACCGGCCGCTGCTGCGCGTGCCGCAGCTCGCCGTGCACCTCGACCGGAGCGTCAACGCCGACGGGCTCAAGCTCGACAAGCAGCGCCACATGACGCCCGTCTGGGGCCTGGGTGACCCGCGGGAGGGCGACCTCGTCGGCTTTGTCGCCGAGGAGGCGGGCGTGCCCGCCGGAGACGTCGCCGGGTGGGACCTGATGGCGCACAGCGTCGAGCCGCCCGCCTATCTGGGCCGGGACCGGGAACTCGTCGCGGGGCCGCGCATGGACAACCTGCTGTCGGTGCACGCCGGGACCGCCGCGCTCACCGCCGCCGCGGAGGCCGGTACCGAGTCCGGCCGGGTCTGCATCCCCGTGCTCGCCGCCTTCGACCACGAGGAGAACGGCAGCCAGTCCGACACCGGCGCCGACGGGCCGCTGCTCGGCAACGTCCTGGAGCGTTCCGTCTTTGCGCGCGGCGGCTCCTACGAGGACCGGGCACGCGCCTTCGCCGGCACCGTCTGCCTCTCGTCCGACACCGGCCACGCCGTCCACCCCAACTACGCCGAGCGGCACGAACCCGGCCACCACCCGATGCCCAACGGCGGGCCGATCCTCAAGGTCAACGTCAACCAGCGGTACGCGACCGACGGCACCGGCCGCGCCCTCTTCACCGCCGCCTGCGAGCGGGCGGGCGTGCCCTGGCAGGCGTTCGTGTCCAACAACTCGATGCCCTGCGGCACCACCATCGGCCCGATCACCGCGGCCCGGCACGGCATCACGACGGTCGACGTCGGCGTCGCGATCCTGTCGATGCACTCCGCGCGGGAGCTGTGCGGTGCGGAGGACCCGTATCTGCTGGCGAACGCGGTCCGGGCGTTCCTGGCGGGATGACGGCTCGGCGGGATGACGGCTCGGCTGCTTGGCTGCTTGCCGGGTTGCCGGGTTGCCGGGTTGATCGGTTGGCGGGTCAACGGCTTTGGCGCTTCGGCCGGTTGACGGGTTGGCCGGTTGACGGGTTGGCCGGTTGACGCGTTGGCCGGTTGGCGGTCGCGCGGCTCCTGTCGGTGCCCGCCCGTAGCCTCCCGGTGTGACTTCACTGATCCAGTCGTACGCCTACTTACACGCGTCCGCCGTGCGCGAGTCCGCCGCCGGGCGCAGCCTCGCGCTGGAGACCTCCGGCGGTGCCTCACCGGCCGGTGCGGAGGCCAACCCGCTGTTCTTCAACGGCTTCCTGACCGCACCGTCCGCCGCGGCGGCGGCGGCGTTGCTGGCGGTCGCCGGCGTAGCGGCCGGCCGCTACCACCGGCCGCGGCCCGCGAACTCGCCGGACCCGGTCGTCACGGCAGGCGGCGACCGGCTGCGGACGGAGTCCTGACGAAGGAGCCGGCACGGTGAATCCGATCGGACTGGCGGAGGCCGGTGACGTCCCCGGGGTCTTCCGGGAGCTGGCCGGACTCACCCCGGAGCAGCGCGCCTCGTTCGCCGCGGACCTGGACGCCCGGTTCGAGGCGACGGGCACGGGGGACTGGCTGGACCTCCGCCACGAGCAGCAGGTCGCCCTGTCCGCGGCCCGGCTCGCCTGCCAGGGCACCCCCGAAGCAGCGGCGGCGTGCCTCCTGACGTCCACGGTGGCGCCCGCCGGTCTTCGCCTGACGCCCGGCCACCCCCGCGCTGTCGCATGGAGGTTCGGACTCCGGGTACCCGGTGCGTACGAAGAAGCCCAGAGCGAAGGCCTTCAGGAGGCGGATCCCATGGGTATCGGCGGATGCATCGGTCTGCTGGCGGTAGGTGGCATCCTCACCTTCGCCGTGGACTGGGACATAGCCGGAGTCAACCTCGACCTGGTCGGCCTCATCATGATGGCGGTCGGCATCATCGGGCTCGCTGCCTACGTGAGCATCCTCAAGCGGCGCCGCGTGCAGCCGCCCGCACCGGGCGCCCCGGTGGTGGAGGTGGAGGACCACAACCGCTACTACAGGTGAGCCGCGTCCGGCTCGCCCACACCGGGCCGAGAGCCGGACCGGGCAACCGGCCCGGCCGACGGGACCGGGCAGTCGGGCCGGGCAGCCGGATCACGCAGCCGGATTAGGCTGTCTCGGACCGGCAGTCGGACCCGTAACCGGAACGGGCAGTCGGACCGGGCAGTCGGACCATCATCCGTCCGAACAGCCGGACGGCCGGCGGATCAACAGCCGGCCCGGACTTCCGGCCCCGAACTGCCGGTCCCAACCACGGTCCCGAGCACCGGTCCCAAGCACCGGTCCCAACTGCCGGTCCGGACACCCGGATCGACGAGCGGTCGTCCCCGCGGCGGGGCGGCCGCTCGCGTGCGTCCGGCGCGACCGTGACCCGCTCATGTCCCACCGTCGTCCCGAATACGTGTGGGACGGCGGGCGTCGGAGCAGGTCAGCGGCTCGTGCCTCTGAGACGTGCAACGGGACACCGGATATCGGGGCACGGTGCCCGGGTGCGGGTAAGGATGGGCCTGCCGCCGGGAACAGCACAGGCGTCCGGCGGTGCGTTCCGACCCACCCCCCACACCGAAGGACGCACACATGTCTGCGAAACACGCCCTGCCCCGCCGGGCCGGTCTGTCCCTGGCCGCCCTCGCGGTCGGCGGCGCCACCCTCTTCGGCGCCACCGCGCTCTCCCCCGGTACGGCGGACGCCGCCGCGCCGGTCTCACACGCCGCAACCTCGACCGCAGCGGACGTCCGGCCCGCCGCCGCCATCACCCGCGCCCAAGTGTTGGAGCGGGCCGCGACCTGGCTCACGGCCAACGGCGGCAGCCAGGTGCCGTACAGCCAGAGTTCCGTGTGGTCCGACGGTTACCGGCAGGACTGCTCCGGCTACGCGTCCATGGCGCTCAACATCTGGAAGCCGGGCCACAACACCGTGACCCTCGCCGAGCAGCGCAACCTGACCACGCCCATCGCCATGAGCGAACTCGAGCCGGGCGATCTGGTCATCGACGCGACTGGTTCCAACACCACCCGGCACGTCGTCATCTTCGAGAAGTGGACCGACTCCTCGAAGAGTTCGTACGTCGCCTACGAGCAGCGCGGCGGGCACGGCACGGACCACCGCACGCTGACCTACGGCCTCGAAGTCGGCAGCGAGTTCGCCGCCTACCGCCCGGTCAACATCACCGACTGAGGGGCCGGGGCCCGCCGGCAGCGGGCCCGCCGCACGGGGCCGTCGGCACCTCGCCGCGCCCGCGCCCAACGGGGTGCCGGCCGGCGTCGCTGCCGGCCCCGTTGCCGCCGCGTGCCCGCCCGTGCCCACCCGCGTGTCCCCGCCCGTATCCCGGCTCCAGCCGGGTTTTACCGGGCGGGGACGCCTTTTGCGCCGGGCCCGGCTGTGCTGGAATGACCAACCGTGCATGGGACAACCAGTAGGCGGCAGCCGAGGCCCCGCCGCAAACCGCTGGGCCCGCTCCCCGCGGAACTCCCCGGCCCGGTGCGGGACTTCGTCGTCGCGCTGCGCGCCCTGCACGAGGACATCGGGCTCAGCCTGTCCGATCTGGAGTCCCGGCTTCCGGTGAGCCGGTCGACCCTTTCGCGTTATCTACGCGGGCAGACCCTGCCCGACCGGCGGCTTCTCGCGCTGTGGTGCGCGCTGTCGGGCGCCGAGGCACACGGCCGGTGCACGGAGCTGACGCGGCTGCTGACCGTCGCGGAGGACGGTCCGGTGGCGGGACCGGCCCGGGGACCGGGTCCCGGAGCGGGGACGGAGACAGCCGCCGGGGCGGGACCGGCCCGGGGGAATGCTCCCGGGGCCGGAACGGGGGCTGAACCGGCGCAGTGGGCAGCGCAGGAACCGCCGGGGCCGGGCGCGGGTCAGGCTCGGACGTCCGTGCCGGGGCCGGGTCCCGGAGCGGAAAGGGCGATCGCGGCGGGGCCTGCGGGGGCGGGGACGGGGGCGGATGCCGCCGGGGCGGGAGCATCCTCCGGTTCCGGCGCGCACCTCTGTCGCGCTGCCGGTTCCGGTGCCGGTTTCCAGCCCGGCCGCGGTGCCGGTTTCGAGCCCGGCCGCGGTGCCGGTTTCCAGCCCGGGCACAATGCCGGTCTCGAAGAGCCCGGGCACAGTGCCGGTTTCGAGCCCCGGCACGGAAGCGCGGGGGCCGCCTCCGGCCCCGCGGGGGACAGTGCGGCCACCGGGCCGGCGGAAGGTGCGGTGGCGGGTCCGGCGGCCGGTTCCACCGGGGCGGTTTTATCCGTCGGGCCGTACAGGAGTGACGGCTCCGCCCCCGCCGGGTCCGGGCCCGGCGCTCTCCCGGACACCGGGAACGGCCGGGTCGACACGGATGGCGGCCCGGCCCCGTACCGCGACCGGGCCGCCCGGCGCAGACGGGCGCGGTTCCACTTCTGGGCGGGCGTGCTGGCGTCCGCCCTGCTGTCCTCGCTGTGCACGGTCCTCGCCCTGCACGCCGTACCGGAACTGCCGCAGGCCGCCCGGGCACCGGCCCCCGAGCCGTCGGCCGGGACATCGACGCCCGCCGGGCTGCCGCCCGCCCGGACGCTTCCCGTGACCGTGCACAACGCCCAGCGCGACTGCCGTCCGGCGGGCCCCGGTGGCCGTGACCGGCCGGACTGCTCGCTCGGGCTCGCCCGTGACCCGTATCTGCCCTACGACGGCGGGAACGTCGCCGCCCGGGTCCGGCACGGCGACGAACTGCGGGCCGTGTGCCGTGTCGCCGACGGGGTGGAGGTCACCGACGAGGACGGGCGGCACAGCCGCGCCTGGTTCCGCATCGCGTCGGCCCGTGGAGCGGTGTGGCTGCCCGCCGTCCGGGTCCGCCCGGGACAGCCGTCGTCCGGTGACGTGCCCCTGTGCGGACAGCCACGCTGAGGCCCGCCCGGGTGGCCGTACCGACGACTCGGGCCGGGGCGGTGGCGGGGCCCGGACGTGACCCGGACGGTGGCGGGACCCGGACACGGCCGGGACGGAGCGGGACCCGGGCGGGGCGCGGGGACGGAGCGGGACCCGGGCGGGGCGCGGGGACGGAGCGGGGCCCGGAGGGGACGGGGCCGGTGGCGGTGGTGGTGGGGGGCCGGGCGACGAGGACGCCGTACTGGTGACGCGGTGCTGGTGAAGCGGTACTGGTGGCTCCGGTTGAGACCCGGCCGGGGGAGGACGAAGACGCCGTACGCGCGGCCCTGTGTGGCCACGGCACGGGTGGCCGGGAACCCGGCCACCCGATGAGCGGCCCCGAACCCGCGCCCCACGAGCGGCCCGGAGCCCGGCACCTCACGAGCTGCCCGGAGCCCGGCCGCCCACGAGCGGTTCCGGGCAAGGACGCCGCACGGGCCGCCCCACCGGTCCGGGCGGAGTCCGGAACCCGGCGGACTGCGAAACCGGCGGAGTCCGGAACCCGGCGGACTCTGGAACCGGCGGGCTCCGGCACCCCGGCGGACTCCGAAACCCGGCGGCCTCGGACAGCCGAAGGCCGCCAGTCCGCCGCCGACCCGCCGCCGACCCGCCGCCGGCCCGACAAGCCGACAGCCCGCCGGCCCGTCAGTCCGCCAGGCCCGCCAGCACCAGCGGCAGCCGGTCCGCGCCGTCCGCCGTGACGCGTACCGGAACGCCCCAGTCCTGCTGGTGCACATGACAGGCCGGGTATTCGTTCTCCGGTTCGCCCGGGCCGCCGGGTGCGTCGCAGGACGCCGCCATCGCGGAGACGTGCAGCACGCCCTCCGTCACGCCGTCCGCGAGCACCAGTTCCCGGCTCAGGTCGGTGCCCGTGCCCTCGCCCCCGGCCAGCAGCTCCGGCGGGGTCGAGCTGACGATCATCCGCGTCGACGGGCCGTACCGGTCGTCCAGCTTCTGGCCGGGCGGCGCCTGGAAGACCACGTCGAGCCGGAGCCGCCCCGGCGCCACGTCCGTCGCCGCGCGCTGCGTGCGGTGGGCCACGGACTCGACCCGGACCGCCTCCTCCGGCAGCCGCAGCCGGGTCAGCCGGTGCCGGGCGGACTCGACGACCACGATGTCGCCGTCCGCGAGCACCGCGTCCGAGGGCTCCCGCAGATCGGTCGCGAGGGTCGAGACCTCGCCGCTCGCCGGGTCGTAGCGACGCAGTGCGTGGTTGTACGTGTCGGAGACCGCGACCGAGCCGTCGGGCAGCGCTGTGACGCCCAGCGGGTGCTGGAGCAGCGCCTGACCGGCCGGGCCGTCGCGGTGACCGAAGTCGAACAGGCCGGTGCCGACGGCGGTGCGGACCGCGAAGCCGTCGCTGTCGCGCTCGACCCAGCGCAGCGCGCTGGTCTCGGAGTCGGCGATCCACAGCCGGTCACCGGCCGCGGCGAGCCCGGACGGCTGGGCGAACCAGGCTTCGGCGGCCGGGCCGTCGACCAGGCCCTCGTTGGTGGTCCCGGCGGCGGCCTCGACCGTCTCGGTGGCCGGGTCGTACGTCCAGAGCTGGTGCACGCCCGCCATCGCGATCCACAGCCGGTCCGCGAACCAGGCGACGTCCCACGGCGAGGACAGATCCGTCCCGCGGGCCGGACCGGAGGTGGGCGAGCCCTGCCACCACTGGCGGCCGGTGCCGGCGAGGGTCGTGACCCGGCCGGTGGCCGGGTCGTACGCGCGCAGGGCGTGGTTGACGGTGTCCGCGACGGCGATACGGCCGTCGGGAAGCTGCGCCAGGCCCTGCGGCTCGCTGAAGCGGGCCTCGTCCGGTCCGCCGTCGGTGAGGCCGCGCTCGCCGGTGCCGATGCGGCGGACGACGGTCTCGCCGTCCTCGGCCAGCTCGACCAGGGCATGCCGGGTGGAGTCCGAGACGAGGTACGCCGCGGCACCGCCCGTCGGCACGGTTCCCGGCCGGGCGGCGGAGCCGGCGGGCAGCCGCAGCACCTTGCCCGGGAAGCGGAGGTCGGTGGGGGCGGGCTCGGGGGCGACGTACGGGCCCTCGCCGCGGCGCAGGGTGCCCTTGGCCGCGTGGGTCTCCTCCAGCTCCTGGACGAGCCGCTCGACGGCGTGCGCGTGGCCCTCGCCCGCGTGCTGCGCGACGACGTAACCCTCGGGGTCGATGACGACGAGGGTGGGCCAGGCGCGGACGGCGTACTGCTTCCAGGTGGCCAGTTCGGGGTCGTCGAGGACGGGGTGGTGCACCTCGTAGCGCTCGACGGCGTCGACGACGGCCCGGTGCTCGGCCTCGTGCGCGAACTTCGGGGAGTGCACGCCGATGATCACCACGGTGTCGCGGTGCTTCTCCTCCAGCTCCCGCAGCTCGTCCAGGACGTGCAGGCAGTTCACGCAGCAGAACGTCCAGAAATCCAGAATGACGATACGTCCTCGCAGGTCAGCGAGGGTGTGGGAGATTCCGCCGGTGTTGAGCCAGCCGCCCTTGCCGATCAGTTCGGGGGCGCGGACGCGTGCGTGTGGAGCCATGTCGTCATGCAACAGCATGCGCGTCCCGGACATTCCGCCGGGGTGGCCGGGCACCGGAGCCACAGCCTGAGCCCGCTCCCCAGCCGGGCCCGCTTCCTCAGAGGACGCGGTCCCGGAGCACCGGGAAGTCCGCCCGGGTCTTCGCCACCCTGGCCGGGTCCAGGTCCACGGTGAGGATTTCCTCGTCCTCGCCCGCCTCCGCCAGGACCTCGCCCCAGGGGTCCACGACCTGGCTGTGTCCGGCCTGTTCGACGCCGCCGTGGGTGCCGGCGGAGCAGCAGGCGAGGACGTACGCCTGGTTCTCGACCGCGCGGGCCCGGGACAGCAGGGTCCAGTGCTCGCGGCGGCGGGCGGGCCAGCCCGCGGGGATGACCAGCAGCTGCGCACCGTCGTCCGTGAGCCGCCGGAACAGCTCCGGGAAGCGCAGGTCGTAACAGGTGGCCAGGCCCGCGACGGCGTCCGGCAGGGCGACGGTGGTGACCGACTCGCCGCCGCCCATCATCGTGGCCTCGCCCTTGTCGAAGCCGAATCGGTGGATCTTGCGGTACGTGCGCTCCAGACGGCCGTCCGGGCCGAAGACCAGCGAGGTGTTGTAGAGGGTGCCGTCCCCCGCCCGTTCGACGACGGAGCCGCCGTGCAGCCAGACCGAGGCGTCGGCGGCCGCGGCGGAGAGGACGGCCGCGGTCGGGCCGTCGAGCGGCTCGGCGTACTCCTCGAAGGCCTCGTACGCGAAGGCGCCCGTCGGCCACAGCTCGGGCAGCACGACGAGATCGGCACCGGACTGGGCGCGGACCAGACCGGCCACACGGTCCCGGCGCGAATCCACCGATTCGTACGGATTCACATCGATCTGGAGCAAGGAGGCGCGCAAGGTACCACCACTCTCGGCCGGGCGGCCGTCTCGACGGGCCTACGATCGTCACACGAAAGCACTGCCGGGGTCCCCTCGTGCAGCGTAACTTAACTGCGTGAGCCGGTGGCTCAAGCACCCAGCCCGCGTACGAACCGCCCGAGGGGTCACGTGACCGTCCACCCAAGCCTGCAGACCTACATCGACGCCTGGACCCACTCCATCGAGGCGATATCCGAGCTGGTGACACCGCTCGTCGAGGGTGAGTGGAACCGCGCAACCTCCTGCCCGGGCTGGTCCGTCCGGGACGTCGTGTCGCACATCATCGGGGTCGAGTGCGAGATGCTCGGTGACCCGCGGCCCATCCACACGCTGCCGCGCGACCTCTACCACGTGACCGACGAACTCAGCCGCTACATCGAGGTCCCCGTCGACGTGCGCCGCTGCCACACCGCGCCGGAGATGACCTCCGAGCTGGAGTACACGATCATCCGCCGGTCGCGGCAGCTGCGGAACGAGTCCCGGGACCCGGAGACGATGATCCGCACCGCGCTGGGCGGCGCGCAGATGACTCTGGAGAAGGCCCTGCGGCTGCGGGCGTTCGACGTCTGGGTGCACGAGCAGGACCTGCGCCGGGCCCTGGACAAGCCGGGCAACCTGGACTCGCCCGCCGCGCTCGTGACCCGCGACGTGCTGCTGGACGGGCTGGCGAAGGTGGTCGCGAAGGACGCCGGGGCACCGCCGGAGTCGGCCGTCGTCTTCGACGTGCACGGCCCGCTGGAGTTCATGCGGACGGTACGGGTGGACGCGGACGGCAAGGGCACGGTCAGCGGCAGCCCGTCGCTCGGGCCCGCCGCGACGCTGACCCTCGACTGGGAGACCTACTTCCTGCTGGCCTGCGGACGCGCCCGGCCGGAGACGCTCGCGGACCGGATCAAGACCGAGGGCGACCAGGGCCTCGCCCAGGCGATCCTGCGGGAGTTCGCGATCACCCCCTGACCGCCGCCACGACCACGGCCGCCACGACCGCCGCCACCACGACCGCCGCCACGACCACGGCCATCGCCGGCCCGGTCCCACCGGGCCGGACCCGGCACAGCCGCGCCGGGGCCCGGGGCCGTGCCTGCGCGCGATGGCCCGTGCCCGTGCACGTGCCCGGCGGCCTGCGCCCCGCGATCCGCCCGCCGGTCCGGGCGGGGTGGCCTGTGCCCGGCGATCCGCCCGCCGGTCCGTGCCGGGCGGCCTGCACGCTGCGATTCCGCCCACCGGTTCGGGCCCGTGCCCGACGGCCTGCGCCCGGCGATCCGCCCGCCGGTCCGTGCCGGGCGGCCTGCACGCTGCGATTCCGCCCACCGGTTCGGGCCCGTGCCCGACGGCCTGCGCCCGGCGGCCCGCCCGCCGGTCCGTGCCGGGCGCAGAGGCCGCGGGTGTCCGGGCCTCGGTGCAGAGGCCGCGGTGCGGGGCTGTGGCCCAGGGCCCGCGGCGCCGGGGCCGCACCGGAGATTGGCCGGTGCGCGCGGCCGGTGTACGAGCGGCCGGTGTGCGCGCCGCCGTCCGGGACGGGCGTTCCCGGGTGCGCCGCGGGAGATCAGCGATGGGCGGGTACGTGCACCGTCTCCACCCGGCTGGCGACGACCCGTTCCTCCTCGCGCCGGCTCGCGCGGCCCCGCAGGCGCAGGATCTGGCTGACGCCGACCGCCTGGAGGACGAAGACCGAGGCGAAGGCGATCCGGTAGTTCTCACCGGTCAGGTCCAGCAGCACGCCGATCGCCAGCAGCGTCGTCATCGAGGCGGTGAACCCGCCCATGTTGACGATGCCGGAGGCGGTCCCGAGCCGCTCCGGCGGATTGGCCGGGCGGGCGAAGTCGAAGCCGATCATCGAGGCGGGACCGCAGGCGCCGAGGACCGCGCAGAGCAGCAGGAGCAGCCACATCGGCGCGTGGTCGCCCGGCCAGGCGAGCGCGGCGGCCCAGACGACCGCGGTCGCGGCGACGGTGCCCAGGGCCAGCGGCGTACGGGCCCGGTGGTGGCGGGCGATGACCTGCCCGTACACCAGCCCGATCGCCATGTTGCACAGCACGACGAGCGTCAGCAGCTCGCCCGCCGTGGCCCGGGACAGCCCCTGCGCCTCGACGAGGTACGGCATCCCCCACAGCAGCAGGAAGACCATGCCCGGGAACTGGGTGGTGAAGTGCACCCACATCCCGAGCCGGGTGCCCGGCTCCCGCCAGGCGCCGGCGATCTGCCGGCCGACGCCGAAGCGCCGGGTGTCGCCCGCCGGCCGCTCGGGGACGGGCTCAAAGCCCTCCGGGTGGTCCTTCAGGAACGCCGTCACCAGCACGAGCACCAGTACGCCGCCGAGCGCGCTGCCCGCGAATGTCGTCGTCCAGCCCAGGCTGTTCAGCAGCCGGGCCAGCACCAGCGTGGAGACGAGGTTGCCCGCCATCCCGATCAGCGCGGCGACCTGGGCCACGAGCGGCCCCCGGCGGGCCGGGAACCAGCGCGCCCCGAGCCGCAGCACGCTGATGAACGTCATCGCGTCACCGCAGCCGAGCAGCGCGCGCGAGGCCAGCGCCATCGCGTACGACTCGGACAGCGCGAAACCGAACTGGCCGACGGTGAACAGCAGGATGCCCATGGTCAGCACCCGCTTGGTGCCGAGCCGGTCGACCAGCAGGCCGACGGGTATCTGCATGCCCGCGTAGACGAGCAGCTGGAGGATCGAGAACGTCGACAGGGCCGAGGCGTTGATGTGGAAACGTTCCGCCGCGTCGAGTCCGGCGACGCCGAGGCTCGTACGGAAGGCGACGGCGAAGAAGTAGACGAGGACACCGATGCCCCAGACGGCGACCGCCCGGCCGCCGCCGGCGGGCGTCCCTCCGCCGGAGCCGGCGGGACGACCGCCGGGCAGCTTGGGAGTACCGGTCACCGCCCGTCCCCCCGGATCAGCTCCAGCACCCGGCCGACATGGCGGCGGACGACACCCGCGGCCGCCTCGCCGTCTCCGTCGCGCAGCGCGGCGAGGATCGCGGTGTGCTCGTCGATGCTCTTGTCGATCCGGCCCGGGCACTGGTGCATGACCGCCACGCCCATCCGCAGTTGGCGGTCGCGCAGCTGGTCGTAGAGCCGGATCAGGATTTCGTTGCCGGTGCTGCGCACGATCTCGGCGTGGAAGCAGCGGTCGCTGACCGAGAAGGCGGTCAGGTCGCCCGCGGCACCGTGCGCCCGCTGGTCCGCCAGCAGCTCCTCCAGCCGCGCGGCCAACTGCGGGGTCACCGGTACGGCCTTGCGCACCGCGTGCTCCTCGACGAGCAGCCGGGTCTCGACGACATCCCGGATCTCCTGCACGGAGACGGGCAGCACGAGGGCGCCCTTCTTCGGGTAGAGCTTGATCAGCCCTTCCACCTCCAGCCGCAGCAGCGCCTCCCGTACCGGGGTCCTGGAGACCCCCACGGCCTCGGCGAGATGGCCCTCGGTGAGCAGGGTGCCGCCCTCGTAGGTGCGGTCGAGGACGGCCTGCTTGATGTGGGCGTAGACCCGTTCGGTGGCGGGCGGCTGCTTGACGGGGGCGGGCGCGGCGCAAGAGGAGGCTGAAGCCATGGGCGCATCATAGATACAACAGGTATGCGTTCGCCGCCCGGTCCGGGATACGGACGCGGGCGGCGGGTCCGGACGGCGTTCACGGGCGGGACGAACCGGGACACGTTCACGGGCGGGGGTGAGCCGGGACACGTCCGCGGAGGCCGGGCGGGGCCGCTGCCGGCCCGGACGCGAGGGCGCGCGACGCCGGAGGGCCCGGATGCGCACGGCGTCCGGGCCCTCCGGTGCTCTCGGTGCTCTTGGTGCTTCTGGCGCTTCTGGTCCTGGTGCTCCTGGTGCTTCTGGCGGTCCGGGTGTTCGACCTGCTGTCTGTCGTCGTCGGCCCCGGCGACCGCCAGGTCCCGGCGACCACCAGGCCCGGGCGACCGTCGGACCTTGACGGTCGCTGAACCCGGTCGACCGTCCGGCTCAGGCGGCCGCCCGGCTCAGGCCCCCGTCCGGGACAGGCGGCCGCCCCGGCTCAGACGGCCGCCGTCCGGGGCAACGGCCCCTCACGCCCAGGTGATCAGCCGCTTCGGCTGTTCCAGCACCGCCGCGACGTCCGCGAGGACCTTCGAACCCAGCTCGCCGTCGACCAGCCGGTGGTCGAAGGAGAGCGCGAGGGTCGTCACCTGGCGGGGCTTGACCTTCCCCTTGTGCACCCACGGCTGGAGCTTGACCGCGCCGAAGGCGAGGATCGCGGACTCACCGGGGTTGAGGATCGGGGTCCCCGTGTCGACGCCGAAGACGCCGACGTTGGTGATGGTCACCGTGCCGCCCTGCATGGCCGCCGGGGGCGTCTTGCCCTCGCGCGCCGTGGACACCAGTTCGCCCAGCGAGCGCGCCAGTTCCGGCAGGGTCTTGGCGTGGGCGTCCTTGATGTTCGGCACGACCAGGCCGCGCGGGGTGGCGGCGGCGATCCCCAGATTGACGTAGCTCTTGTGCACGATCTCCTGGGCGGCCTCGTCCCACGCCGCGTTGACCTGCGGGTTGCGCCGGATCGCGACCAGCAGCGCCTTGGCGACCAGCAGCAGCGGGTTGACCCGCAGCCCGGCCATCTCCGGGTCCTGCTTGAGATCCTGGACGAGCTTCATCGTGCGGGTCACGTCGACCGTCACGAACTCCGTGACGTGCGGCGCCGTGAAGGCGCTGCTGACCATCGCCTGCGCGGTGGCCTTCCGTACGCCCTTGATCGGCACCCGGGTCTCGCGGTCCCCGGACGGCTGCGGCGCCGGCTGCGCGGCGCCCGCCTCCGGGGTGGCCCCGGCCCGGGGACCGGGCGCCGGCTCGGTACCGGCCGCCGCCGCGTGCACGTCCTCGCGGGTGACGACCCCGTCCGGGCCGGTCGGGGTGACCGCGGCCAGGTCCACGCCGAGGTCCTTGGCGAGCTTGCGCACCGGGGGCTTGGCCAGCGGCCGCGCCACCGACTTCGCGTATCCGTTCAGCCCGGC